>NZ_JBFUFQ010000056.1:0-31002 GCF_056403355.1 Rhizobacter sp. P2_H3
GGCGCGCGTCGGCGCGGGCCGGGCTGGCGGCCGCGAGCCGCCGGGCCAGCTCCCAGGCCTGGTTGAAGCCGCGCTCGCGCAGCCGCTCCGGCGCGAGCGGCACCGGCAGCAGCCACTGCGGCCACGCGGCTGCATCGCGCTGGCGCGCCGCGAGAACGCGCGCGGCCAGCGCATCCGCCAGGTCGAGCGCGCCGCTGAACTTGAAGCGGGTGACCAGGCCGGACCACGGGTGGGCGTAGCCGGCGCCGGCATACGCTGCATCGAAAGGGGGTGGGTTCAGCACGCAGGCCCCGCAGGTGGCCACACCCGCCGGCACCTCGAGTGCGCAGCGCGTGCAGCGTGGTGAGGTGTCGGCGAAGCGCTGCACGCAGGCCCGGCAGACGCGGGCTGCCGGGCCGCTGTCCCAGCCCTGGCACACCGCGCACGAAGAGGGCATGTGGCGGAGCAGGCGCGAGAAGATCACCGGCTCAATATACTGCCCGCCGATGAGCGATTCCCCAGCGGCCGACACCTCGCGGCGCTTCGACCGTGCGGTCGTCGCGCAGGCGCTGCGCCGGCTGGCCGTGGCCCCACAGGCACCCTGGCTGCACGGCGAGATCGCGCGGCGCATGGCCGAGCGGCTCGCGATCGTGCGCAAGCAGCCGGACGCGATCGCCGACTGGTGGAGCTTCGGCGGCGCCGGTGCCGAGCACCTGGCGCGCGCCTACCCCCAGGCGCGGCGCATCGCGGTCGAGCCGACACCGGCGCTGCGCGAGCGCAGCGCGCAGCTCGCGAAGGCGCCGTGGTGGTCGCCGAAGCGCTGGAGCGGCGCACCGGTGACGGTGCTGTCCGCCGACCAGGTCGAGCCCGGCAGCGTGCAGCTGGTCTGGGCCAACATGATGCTGCAGGCGGTGTTCGACCCGCCGGTGGTGCTCGGCCAGTGGCAGCGCGCGCTGGCGGTCGACGGCTTCGCGATGTTCTCGTGCTTCGGCCCCGACACGCTGAAGGAGTTGCGCGCGCTGTACCGCCGCCTCGGCTGGGCCGTGCCGGCGGCCGATTTCGTCGACATGCACGACCTCGGCGACATGCTGGTGCAGGCCGGTTTCGCCGATCCGGTGATGGACCAGGAGCTGATCACGCTGACCTGGGCGAGCCCGCAGGCGCTGCTCGCCGAACTGCGCGGCCTGGGCGGCAACGCGGCGCCGGAACGCTTCGCCGGGCTGCGCACGCCGCGCTGGCGCGAGCGCCTGCACGCCGGGCTGCAGGGCCTGGCCGGGCCGGACGGCCGCATCTCGATGAGCTTCGAAGTCGCCTACGGCCACGCGTTCAAGGCACCGCCGCGCGTGCCGCTGGCGGCCGAGACGACGGTGTCGCTGGACGACATGCGTGCGCTGGTGCGCGCGCGCCAGGGTTCGCGCTGAGGGCCGCGTCGTGGCGGCCTGCGCTAAACTCGCGGGCTTGAAAAATGCGGATTCGTCCGGGGTGCGCGGCCAGGGGTGCGGCAGCGCGGGTCGGAGAGGGTCCGTCGAAGAACAGATCTCTGGAGGCAACTGGAGAAGGCGCAGTATGTCCACAAGCTCGTCGGCGGCGTGGCAGCCCTCGGCACCCCGGGCAGAGTTTCGCTTCGGTCACGAATCCCGCGGGGAGGGTGGCCCGGCAGGCTGGTCGATCGACTGGCTGCTCAAGCGCAACTGCTCGATGGCGCCCAGGCAGCTGCTCGCGTTCTACCTGTCGTTGTGCGTCCTGTCGCTGGGCATTGCCGCGATGTTCTGGTTCCAGGGGGCGCGAATGATCATGACCTTCACCTGGATCGAGCTGTCAGCCCTGGGCCTGGCGCTGTGGGTGTACGCACGCCACGCGACCGACAGCGAGAGCATCGTGCTGCGTGATGACCGGCTGACGGTGGAAGTCGCGAACGGGCCGCAGGTCGAGCGGGTGGAGTTCCAGCCCGCCTGGGTGCGGGTGGAGCCGGCGCATGGCGACCAGTCGCTGATCGAGTTGTCGGGCCAGGGGCGGCGGATTGCGGTGGGGCGCTTCGTGCGGCCCGAGCTGCGCAGCCAGCTGGCGCAGGAATTGCGCCATGCGCTGCGGCGCTGGCAACAAGGGGCGGCGCGGCTGTCTCCGGTGTGATTTTGGGATAACTGAAACGACCATGATGATGAAGCAGACGAAAACACTTTGGCGGCGGGCGGGAGAGATCAGCCTGGGCCTGGGCGCCGCGTTGGCCACATCGGCTGCCATGGCCGTCAACAGCCTGCCGGGAGGACCGGCCGTCAACCAGCTCGACCTGCACCCGCCGGTCACCGCGATCGCCGCCGAGCAGCGCTGGCTGCACTACTTCGTGCTGACGATCTGCGTCGTCATCTTCCTCGGCGTGTTCGGCGTGATGTTCTATTCGATCATCAAGCACCGCAAGAGCAAGGGCGCCAAGCCGGCCAACTTCCACGAGAGCACCACGGTCGAGATCATCTGGACCATCGTGCCCTTCGTCATCGTGATCCTGATGGCGCTGCCGGCGACCAAGGCGGTCGTCGCGATGAAGGACACCAGCGCGGCCGACCTGACGATCAAGGCCACCGGCATCCAGTGGAAGTGGGGCTACGACTACCTGAAGGGCGAGGGCGAAGGCATCGGCTTCGTCTCGACGCTCGACGTGACGCAGCGCGAGATGTCCGACTCCGGCAAGCCGTCCGGCGACGACTACCTGCTGAAGGTCGACAACCCGCTGGTCGTGCCGGTCGACAAGAAGGTGCGCGTGATCACCACCGCGACCGACGTGATCCACGCCTTCATGGTGCCGTCGTTCGGCATCAAGCAGGACGCCATCCCCGGCTTCGTGCGCGACACCTGGTTCCGTGCCGAGAAGATCGGCGACTACTACGGCCAGTGCGCCGAGCTGTGCGGCAAGGAACACGCCTACATGCCGATCCACGTGAAGGTGGTCTCGGCCGCCGACTACACGAAGTGGGTCGACGGCAAGAAGAAGGAAATGGCCGCCGCCGCCGAYGATCCTGCCAAGGTGTGGGAGCAGCCCGCGCTGCTCGCGCGCGGCGAGAAGGTCTATGCGGCGAACTGCGCCGCCTGCCACCAGCCGAACGGCCTGGGCGGCGGCCCGATCAAGCCGCTGGACAAGTCGCCGGTCGTGCTCGACGCCGACAAGACCAAGCAGATCCATGTGGTGCTGAACGGCCAGAACAACGGCGCGATGCCGTCGTGGAAGCAGCTGTCGGACACCGATCTGGCCGCGGTCATCACCTACACGAAGAACAACTGGTCGAACAAGACCGGCCAGACCGTGCAGCCGTCGGAAGTGCTCGCTGAGCGCAAGCAATAACGCAAGCGACAACGCAAGCAAGAACGCAAGCAACAAGCCAGAGTCGCCCAAAGGAAGCTACCCATGAGCGCAGTTCTCGATCCGCACGGCCACGGCCACGACACCCACGCCGGGCATGATGATCATGCCCACCACCCGCACGGCTGGCGCCGCTGGGTCTACGCGACCAACCACAAGGACATCGGCACGCTGTACCTGCTGTTCTCGTTCACGATGCTGATCGTGGGCGGGATGCTGGCGCTGCTGATCCGTGCCGAGCTGTTCCAGCCGGGCCTGCAGATCGTCAACCCGCAGCTGTTCAACCAGCTGACGACGATGCACGGGCTGATCATGGTGTTCGGCGCGATCATGCCGGCCTTCGTCGGCTTCGCGAACTGGATGGTGCCGCTGCAGATCGGCGCGCCCGACATGGCGTTCGCGCGCATGAACAACCTGAGCTTCTGGCTGCTGATCCCGGCCGCGCTGATGCTGGTGGGTTCGTTCTTCATGCCCGGCGGCGCGCCGGCGGCCGGCTGGACGCTGTATGCGCCGCTGACGCTGCAGATGGGGCCGTCGATGGATGCCGGCATCTTCGCGATGCACATCATGGGCGCGAGCTCGATCATGGGCTCGATCAACATCATCGTCACCATCCTCAACATGCGCGCGCCCGGCATGACGCTGATGAAGATGCCGATGTTCTGCTGGACCTGGCTGATCACCGCCTACCTGCTGATCGCGGTGATGCCGGTGCTGGCCGGCGCGATCACGATGACGCTGACCGACCGCCACTTCGGCACCAGCTTCTTCAACCCCGCCGGCGGCGGCGACCCGGTGATGTACCAGCACATCTTCTGGTTCTTCGGCCACCCCGAGGTGTACATCATGATCCTGCCGGCGTTCGGCATCGTGAGCCACATCGTGCCGGCCTTCGCCCGCAAGCGCCTGTTCGGCTACACCTCGATGGTGTACGCCACCGCGTCGATCGCGATCCTGTCGTTCATCGTCTGGGCGCACCACATGTTCACGACCGGCATGCCGGTCACCGGCCAGCTGTTCTTCATGTACGCGACGATGCTGATCGCGGTGCCCACCGGCGTGAAGATCTTCAACTGGATCGCGACGATGTGGCGCGGATCGATGACCTTCGAGACGCCGATGCTGTTCGCGGTCGGCTTCATCTTCGTGTTCACGATGGGTGGCTTCACCGGCCTGATCCTCGCGATGGCGCCGGTCGACATCCAGCTGCAGGACACCTACTACGTGGTGGCGCATTTCCACTACGTGCTGGTGGCCGGCTCGCTGTATGCGATGTTCGCCGGCTTCTACTACTGGGCGCCGAAGTGGACCGGCGTGATGTACAGCGAGACGCGCGGCAAGATCCATTTCTGGGGCTCGCTGATCTCGTTCAACCTGACGTTCTTCCCGATGCACTTCCTGGGCCTGGCCGGCATGCCGCGACGCTATGCCGACTACCCGATGCAGTTCGCCGACTTCAACATGGTCGCGTCGATCGGCGCGTTCTGGTTCGGGCTGATGCAGGTCTACTTCTTCCTCTTCATCGTCGTGCCCTGCRTGCGTGGCAAGGGCGAGCCGGCGCCGCAGAAGCCGTGGGAAGCCGCCGAAGGGCTGGAATGGGAAGTGCCGTCGCCCGCGCCGTTCCACACCTTCGAGCACCCGCCGAAGCTGAACGCGGCCGCCACCAAGGTGATCGGCTGACATGACGCCCGAGCAGAAGAAGAACAACCGCCGGCTGGGATGGATCCTGGCCTCGGTGGCCATCGTCTTCTTCATCGGCTTCATGGCCAAGGCCGCTCTCTTCGGGCTGTGATGCGGACTCTGATGCCATGAACGACAAAGGCCTGAAGACCGACAACCTGCGCATGGCGGGCAAGCTGGTCGTGGTGGCCGTCGTGATGGCCGGTTTCGGCCTGGCGATGGTGCCGATGTACCGCTCGATCTGCGAAGCGCTCGGCGTCAACGTGCTGTCGCTGTCGGAGCGCGCGGTGCCGGGCAATTCGGATGCGCCGAGCAGGAACACGCAGGTCGACGCGAGCCGCACGATCACGGTGGAGTTCGATGCCAACGCGCGCGGGCCGTGGGAGTTCAAGTCGATGCAGCGTTCGATCGATGTGCACCCGGGCGAGCTCGCGACGGTGATGTACGAGTTCCGCAACGTGCAGGACCGCACGATGACCGCGCAGGCGATCCCGAGTTACGCGCCGAAGCAGGCCTCGCCGCATTTCAACAAGCTCGAGTGCTTCTGCTTCAGCGAGCACACGCTGAAGCCGGGCGAGAGCAAGCAGTGGCCGGTGGTGTTCGTGATCGACCCGAAGCTGCCGAAGGAYGTGAAGACGATCACGCTGTCGTACACCTTCTTCGAGGTGGCGGGCGGCAAGGTGGCGGCGGTGTCGAAGGAGCCTCGTTCATGAGCGATGGCCTGAAGGATGCGGTCAAGCGCCGCGGCTCGTTCCTGATGACGATGAAGGCGGTTGCCTGGTCGTTCTTCGGCGTGCGCAAGTCGGGCGACTACGAGAAGGATGTGGAGCAGCTGAACCCGGTGCACCTGATCATCGCGGGCGTCCTCGGCGCCGCGCTGTTCGTGATCGTGCTCGTGGTGCTGGTGCAGTGGGTGTTGGCCAGCGGTGTCGCCACCGCGAGCTGAAGAGCAAGAGACAGACAGATCGGACTAGCAGGAGAACACATGTCGTCAGCGACGCATTCGGGCCAGGCCCCTCACTATTTCGTTCCGGCGCCTTCGCGGCACCCGGTGATGGCCGCCTTCGGCCTGCTGCTGGTGATCTTCGGTGCCGGCCAGTGGGTCAACGGCCACGGCTGGGCGGCGTACGTGCTGCTGTTCGGGCTGCTGTGGTGGGCCTTCGTGCTGAAGCAGTGGTTCGGCGACGCGATCGGCGAGAGCGAGGGCGGGCTCTACAGCGACCGCATCGATGTCTCGTACCGCTGGAGCATGAGCTGGTTCATCTTCTCCGAGGTGATGTTCTTCGGCGCCTTCTTCGGCGCGCTGTTCTGGGCGCGGCTGCATGCGGTGCCCAACCTCGCGAGTTTCGACAACGCGATCCTGTGGCCCGATTTCAAGGCGATCTGGCCGAGTTCGGGCGTGGGCTTCACCGCGGCGCCGGCCGGCACGGTCGAGCCGTTCCGCACGATGGGCCCGTGGCCGATCCCGACCATCAACACCGCGCTGCTGCTGACTTCGGGCGTCACGCTGACGATCGCGCACCATGCGCTGATCGCCGGCCAGCGCGCGAAGACGATCACCTTCATGTGGATCACGGTGCTGCTGGGCATCCTGTTCCTGACGCTGCAGGGCTACGAGTACCACCATGCGTACAGCGAGCTGAACCTGAAGCTGTCGTCGGGCATCTACGGCTCGACCTTCTTCATGCTGACCGGCTTCCACGGCTTCCACGTGTTCGTCGGCATGCTGATGCTGCTGTTCATCACGCTGCGCCTGCAGCGCGGGCACTTCACGCCGCAGCGCCACTTCGGTTTCGAAGGCGCCGCGTGGTACTGGCACTTCGTCGATGTGGTGTGGCTCGGCCTCTACATCGTCGTGTATTGGCTCTAGACAGGGCCCCCCAGTCGCTTCGCTCCTGCCCCCGAGGGGCGCCTCCCCTCGGCCCGGCGGAGCCGGATCCTGGGGAGTTGCTGGATGGAAAGAGCGCCTTGCGGCGCTCTTTTTCATTCGCGGTGATCAGCTCGTGCGGATGCCCGTCGGTTGGATCCAGCCCATCCAGTAGCTGAACAGGATGATCGCGAACAGCAGGACCGAGAGACCCACGCGTACGGCGAGCGCACGCATCATGTTCCCCGTCTTCGGCTTGCCATCGCGGCCGTCGCGCATCATGAAGACACCGGCGAATGCCAGCGCGCCGATGATGAGGACGAAGGCGACGCCGATCAGGTATTTCATGGGCACCGATTATTCCACCCGCACTCTCGCCGCGATCGTGCTGATCGCCACCGTGCTGGGCATGGGCATCACCGCCCGGCTCGGCATGTGGCAGCTGAGCCGGGCCGCGCAGAAGCAGGCGCTGCAGACGGCCCTCGACGAGCGCGGCCACCTGGCGCCGCTCGACGATGCGACGCTCGCGCGCACCGCGCCCGAGGCCGAGGCCCAGCACTACCGGCCGGTGCGCCTGCAGGGCGAGTGGCGGACGGCGGCCACCGTCTTCCTCGACAACCGGCAGATGAACGGCCGGCCGGGCTTCTTCGTCGTGACGCCGCTCGTGCTGCCGGGCGGCGATGCGGTGCTGGTGCAGCGCGGCTGGGCACCGCGCGACATGGTCGACCGCACCCGCGTGCCGAGCGTGCCGACGCCCGCCGGCCGCGTCGAGGTGCGCGGGCTGATCGCCCCGCCTCCCGCACGGCTGTTCGACTTCGCGGGCGGTGCCCCCGGTACCATCCGGCAGAATCTCGACCTCGCGGCGTTCGCGAAGGAGGTCGGCGTGACGCTGCGGCCGCTGTCGGTGCAGCAGCTCGACGAACCGGCCGATGGCCTGTCGCGCCACTGGCCCGCTCCCGCGGTCGACATCCACAAGCACTATGGGTACGCGTTCCAGTGGTTCGCGATGTGCGCACTGATGGCAGGTCTGTATGTCTGGTTCCAACTCCTCCGTCCCCGGCTCCGGCGCCGTGCCTGACAGCCCGCTCAACTTCAGCGTGCATTCGCTGCCGTCGCCCGCGCTGGCCGACGAGCAGCGCCGCACCGCGGCAGGCCGCCTGCGCATGCTGCTGGTGCTGGCGGTGTGCGCCGCGCCGGTGATCGCGTCGTACTTCACCTACTTCGTGATCCGGCCCGAGGGCCGCACCAACTACAGCGAGCTGATCACACCGGGGCGGCCGATGCCGGACGACCTCGGGCTGCGCACGCTGGGCGGCGAGCCGGTGGCGGCCGCAGCCTTGCGCGATCAGTGGCTGATCGTCGTGGTCGGCGACGCGGCCTGCGACAAGACCTGCGAAGACCATCTCTACCTGCAGCGGCAGATCCGCGAGTCGCTCGGCCGCGAGAAGGAGCGTGTCGACAAGGTCTGGCTCGTCACCGGCGCGGGCGCGCCGCGGCCGGAGGTGATGCAGGCGATCTCGGTCGGCACGCCGGCCTCGGTGCTGCGGGTCTCGCGCGAACGGCTCGCGGCCTGGCTCGCGCCGGCCGAGGGGCAGGTACTGTCGCAGCACATCTACCTCGTCGATCCGATGGGGCAGTGGATGATGCGGGTGCCGCCGAAGCCCGATGCGGCCCGGCTGAAGCGCGACATTGAAAAATTGTTGCGCGCGTCGGCCTCGTGGGACCAGCCCGGACGCCCGGCGCGTTGAGATGAGCGCGGTGGCGTCCTATGACCTGAGCCCGCTGGCCACGATGGCGCTGGTGGCGGTGCTGCTCGCGACCGGCCCGCTGGTGTGGATCGTGCTGCGGCACCGCCGCGCGCACCCGGCGACGCGGCTGCGCGCCCTCACGGTGATGACGCTGTTCCTCACCTTCGACCTGGTGCTGTTCGGCGCCTTCACGCGGCTCAGCGATTCCGGCCTCGGCTGCCCCGACTGGCCCGGCTGCTACGGCAACGCCAGCCCGCTGGGCGCGCAAGGCCACATCGAGGCGGCGCAGACGGCGATGCCCGGCGGCCCGGTCACGCACGGCAAGGCCTGGGTCGAGATGGTGCACCGCTACCTTGCGGGCGGGGTCGGCGTGCTGATCATCGCGATCACGATCGCGGCGTGGCGGCAGCGGCGGCGCGACGCACGCGCGTTGTCACCGTGGTGGGCGACGGCGACGCTCGGCTGGGTCTGTGTGCAAGGCGCGTTCGGCGCGCTGACCGTCACGATGAAGCTGTTCCCCGCCATCGTCACGCTGCACCTGCTCGGCGGGCTCGGGCTGCTGATGCTGCTCGCGGTGCAGGCCCAGGTCCAGGCCCAGGCCAATGACCCCCACCGGCCGTCGCTCGCGATGCCGGCTTCGCTGCGCCGCGCGGTGTGGGCGGTGCTCGCGATCGCCCTCGCCCAGGTGACGCTGGGCGGCTGGGTCAGCACGAACTACGCGGTGCTCGCCTGCACCGATTTCCCGACCTGCCAGGGCGAGTGGTGGCCGGCGATGGATTTCGAGCACGGCTTCGCGGTCTGGCGCGAGCTGGGTGCCGGCAAGGACGGCGGCTTCCTGCCGTTCGCCGCGCTGACGGCGATCCACGTGGTGCACCGCATCGGCGCGTTCGTGACCTTGTCGGCGCTGCTGCTGCTGGCCTGGCGACTGCATGCGAGCGGCGAGCCGGCGCTGCGCCGCTGGGCGCTGCGCTTCGCGGCGGTCGCGGCCTGGCAACTGGCCAGCGGGCTCGGCAACGTGGTGCTCGGCTGGCCGCTGGTGGCGGCACTGGCCCACACCGGCGGCGCCGCGGCGCTGCTCACGCTGCTGGCGGCGCTGCTGGCGCGTGCGCATGTGGACGTTTTGTCCGTCGGGCGGCGTTCTCCCGCGGCTGCGGCCTGGGGGCACGCCTCGTAAAATCAGCGGTTCGCTGCCCATGTCCAACACCTTGACCACCCCTGCCGCCACGGACACCCGCGTCGCCCATCCGCCGCGCTGGCGGCAGTTCTACGCGCTGACCAAGCCGCGCGTGGTGCAGCTGATCGTGTTCTGCGCCGTCATCGGCATGCTGCTCGCGGTGCCGGGCCTGCCGGACTGGAAGCCTGCACTGGCAGGCACGGCAGGCATCTGGTTGGTGGCGGCCGCAGCGGCGGCGTTCAACTGCCTGGTCGAGCAGCACATCGACGCGAAGATGGCCCGCACCGCCTGGCGGCCGACCGCCAAGGGCGAGCTGACCAACACGCAGACGCTGCTGTTCTCGGGCGTGCTGTGCGCCATCGGCAGTGCCGTCCTGTACCTGTTCGTGAACCCGCTGACGATGTGGCTGACCTTCGCCACCTTCATCGGCTACGCGGTGATCTACACCGTGGTGCTGAAGCCGCTGACACCGCAGAACATCGTGATCGGCGGTGCGTCGGGCGCGATGCCGCCGGTGCTCGGCTGGGCGGCGATGCGCGGCGAGGTCGGCCCCGAGGCGCTGATGCTGTGCCTGATCATCTTCCTGTGGACGCCGCCGCATTTCTGGGCGCTGGCGCTGTACCGCGTCGAGGACTACCGCAAGGCCGGCCTGCCGATGCTGCCGGTCACGCACGGTAACGAGTTCACGCGGCTGCAGGTGCTGCTGTACACCTTCGTGCTGTTCGCCGCGACGCTGCTGCCGTTCGTGTTCGGCATGAGCGGCTGGCTCTACCTGGCCGCGGCCGTGGTGCTGGGTGCGATGTTCACCGGCTACGCATGGAAGCTGTGGCGCTCGTATTCCGATGCGCTTGCGCGCCGCACCTTCCTGTTCTCGATCTGGCACCTGTCGCTGCTGTTCGCAGCGCTGCTGGTGGACCACTACCTGAGCCCCCTGCTGTGACGATGCAACGCCGATTCCTTGCCACCGCGTTCCTGTTCGCTGGTGTCGGCCTGCTGGCCGGCTGCGACAAGCTGCCGCAGCTCGCGTCGTCGACGCAGGCCTTCAAGGCGGTCGACATCACCGGTGCCGACTACGGCAGCGGCCTGTCGCTGCCCGACCAGAACGGCAAGACGCGCACGCTGGCCGATTTCAAGGGCAAGCTGACGGTCGTGTTCTTCGGCTACACGCAGTGCCCCGACGTCTGCCCGACCACGATGGCCGAGCTCGCCCAGGTCAAGAAGGCGCTTGGTGCCGACGGCGACAAGGTGCAGGGCGTGTTCATCACGATCGACCCGGAGCGCGACACGCCGGAGATCCTGAAGGCGTACATGGGCAGCTTCGACCCGAGCTTCGTTGCGCTGCGCGGCACGCCCGAGCAGACCGCGGCGGTCGCGAAGTCGTTCAAGGTGTTCTACGCCAAGGTGCCCGGCAAGACCGAGGGCAGCTACACGATGGACCACACCGCCGGCTCGTACGTGTTCGACACGAGCGGCAAGCTGCGGTTGTTCACGCGCTACGGCAGCGGCAGCGAGGCGTTGAAGTCGGACCTGCAGGCCTTGCTGAAGAGCACCTGAAACGCCTCCCGCACAAAAGGAAAGGGCCCCGAGGGGCCCTTCGTGCTTTCCGTCCGGCGCTCACGCCGCTTCGGTCAGCGCCTTGCGCATCTTCTTCATCGCGGCGACCTCGATCTGCCGGATGCGCTCGGCGCTGACGCCATACTCGCCGGCCAGGTCGTGCAGCGTCATGCCGCCCGAGCTGTCGTCGTTCACCTTCAGCCAGCGCTCCTCGACGATGCGGCGGCTGCGTGCGTCGAGCGCGTCGAGCGCCTGCGCGATGCCGTCGCCGGCCAGCCAGTCGCGGCGCTGCGCCTCGATCACGCGGGTCGGCTCGCTGCTGTCGTCGGCCAGGTAGGCGATCGGCGCGTAGCTTTCCTCGCTGTCGTCGCCTTGCGGTTCGAGGGCGATGTCGCCGCCGGACAGGCGGGTCTCCATCTCGAGCACTTCCTCGCGCTTGACGTTCAGTTGCTGCGCGACGCGGTCGATCTCGGCCTGCGTCAGCGTGGCACGGTGCGTCGAGCCGTCGGCGGCGTCTTCCTTCATGCTCTGCTTCATCGAGCGCAGGTTGAAGAACAGCTTGCGCTGGGCCTTGGTCGTCGCGACCTTCACCATGCGCCAGTTCTTCAGGATGTACTCGTGGATCTCCGCCTTGATCCAGTGCATCGCGTAGCTGACCAGGCGCACGCCCTGGTCCGGGTCGAAGCGCTTGACGGCCTTCATCAGGCCGACGTTGCCTTCCTGGATCAGGTCGCCGTGCGGCAGGCCGTAGCCGAGGTACTGGCGCGAAATCGACGCCACCAGGCGCAGGTGCGACAGCACCAGCTTCCCGGCGGCTTCGACATCGCCGTGCTCGCGCAGCCGGCGCGCGAACGACACTTCTTCTTCGTGCGTCAGCAGCGGGATGCGATTGATCGCCGACATGTACGCATCGAGGTTGCCCAGCGAGGGCACCATCGCGAACGGGTCGCGCAGTGTCAGGGCGGTATCGGGGGACAGGGTCTTCGTGAGGCTCATGGAAGCATCAGACATGCTGAAATTCCTTTCGTTCCCTTGATATTAGCACTCGACTTCGGAGAGTGCTGATGGCGCCGGACGGTCCATCCGTCAGAGGGGCAATGTGAGCAAATACTTGCAACAAAACGTCGGCAAATCTTGTGCCTATCCCCACTGACTGCAAGGCTTTGCGACTATCCTGCCGAATTCCAACCACTGGTGCCATCCGGTACCTCCGAGGAGAACGTCACGATGAAGACCCGTCGTCTGCTGAAGAGTTTCGTGGTATCCGCCGCAACGGTGTGTTGCTGGACGGTACATGCCGCGTCGATCGCACCGGCCGCCGCCGAGAACGGCATGGTCGTCACCGCGCAGCATTACGCGACGCAGGTGGGCGTGGACGTGCTGAAGAAGGGCGGCAACGCGGTGGATGCGGCGGTCGCGGTCGGCTATGCGCTGGCGGTGGTCTACCCGGCGGCCGGCAACCTGGGCGGCGGCGGCTTCATGACGATCCAGCTGGCCGACGGCCGCAAGACCTTCCTCGACTTCCGCGAGAAGGCGCCGCTCGCCGCGACGCCGAACATGTACCTCGACGCGAGCGGCAACGTGATCAAGGGCCTGAGCACCACCGGCCACCTGGCGGTCGGCGTGCCTGGCACGGTGTCCGGCCTGGAGCTGGCGCGGGCGAAGTACGGCACAATGAAGCGGGCGCAGCTGATCGCACCGGCGATCGGCTTCGCCGAGAAGGGCTTCGTGCTGGACCAGGGCGATGTCGACATGCTGCTGACCTCCACCGAAGACTTCCGCAAGGACCCGGCCTCCGGGGCGATCTTCCTGAACAAGGGCCAGCCGTTCCAGCCCGGCCAGCGCCTGGTGCAGAAGGACCTCGCGAAGACGCTGCGGCTGATTTCGCGGAAGGGCGAGGCCGGCTTCTACAAGGGCTCGGTGGGTGCCGCCATCGTCGCCTCCAGCCAGGCCGGCAAGGGCATCCTCACGCAGGCCGACCTTGACCAGTACAAGACCCGCGAACTCGCGCCGGTCGAGTGCGACTACCGCGGCTATCGCATCGTCTCGGCTCCGCCGCCGAGCTCGGGCGGGGTCGTGATCTGCGAGATCCTGAACGTGCTCGAAGGCTACCCGCTGAAGGACCTGGGCTACCGCTCGGCGCAGTCGGTGCACTACCAGATCGAGGCGATGCGCCATGCCTACGTCGACCGCAACAGCTACCTGGGTGACCCGGACTTCGTCAAGAACCCGCTCGACCGGCTGCTCGACAAGGGCTATGCCGAGAAGATCCGCGGCGTGATCGATCCGGCCAAGGCCGGCGTGTCGAAGGACATCAAGCCCGGCGTCGAGCCGCACGAGGGCAGCAACACGACGCACTACTCGATCGTCGACAAGGAGGGCAATGCGGTGGCCGTGACCTACACGCTGAACGACTGGTTCGGCGCCAAGGTCACCGCGGCGAAGACCGGCGTGATCCTGAACGACGAGATGGACGACTTCACCGCGAAGATCGGCGTGCCGAACATGTACGGCCTGGTGCAGGGCGAGGCGAACGCGATCGCCCCGGGCAAGCGGCCGCTGAGCTCGATGAGCCCGACCATCATGTCGCGCGACGGCAAGCCGGTGATGGTGACCGGCACGCCCGGCGGCAGCCGCATCATCACGGTGGTGGTGCACACGATCCTGAACGTCGTCGACTACGGGATGAACGTGCAGGAAGCGGTCGATGCGCCGCGCTTCCACCAGCAGTGGCTGCCGGAGGCGACCAACGTCGAGGTCAATGCGCTGAGCCCCGACACGCGCAAGATCCTGACCGACATGGGGCACAAGCTCGGCAACCCGCAGCCGGCTAACCATGTGGCGGCAATCCTGGTGGGGGCGCCGTCGCTGGGTGGCAAGCCGATCGGCAAGAACCGGTTCTATGGTGCCAACGATCCCCGTCGCAACACGGGCCTGGCGCAAGGGTTCTAGTTATCCAAAGCGGGTTTCCACGTCGTCGAGCACCGCATCGACGACGCCGAGCAACTGGCTCACGCTGACCGGCTTGGTCAGGTACTGCCGGGCGCCGGCCGCCATCGCGGTCTCGATCTGGCTGCCCAGCGCATCGGCCGACACCACCACCACCGGGATGCCCGCGGTGCCCGGGTCGGCCTTCAGGTGGCGCAGCAGCTCCATGCCGTCGATGTCGGGCAGGTGCATGTCGAGCAGGATCAGGTCGGGCCGGCGCGCGCGGATCGCCGCCAGGCCGTCCAGCCCGGTCACCGAGACGTCGAACTGCACCTGCGGCCGGCGCGCCAGGATGCCGCGCATCACCTCGACGTTGGTCTCGTTGTCCTCGACGTAGTGGACGATGCGCTGGTGGTAGCTGCCGGTCTCGGGCGCGATCTCGTCCAGCCCGACCGGCGCGCTCTCGGCGGGGCTGGCACGCGGCAGCGTCAGGATGAACGACGAGCCCTCGCCCGCGGTGCTGCGCGCGCGCACCGAGCCGCCCATCAGCTCGGCCAGCCGCTGGCTGATCACGAGGCCGATGCCGGTGCCCTCCAGCGACGAGCGCTCGCGCCCGAGCCGGTTGAACGGCTGGAACAGCTGCGACAGCTGCTGCGGCGTCATGCCCAGGCCGGTGTCGGTGATCGTGATCTCGACGCAATCGCGATGGCCTCCACCGCCTCCACCACCCCCGCCGCGGCGCGACGCGACATGGATGCGCCCGCCCTCGGTGTTGTACTTCACCGCGTTGCTCAGCAGGTTGATCAGGATCTGCTTCACGCGCGTGGCGTCGCCGGTGACGCGCGCGGCGCTGTCGGCCAGCTCCTGCGTGATCGTGATGCCGCGGCGACGCGCGTCCTGCTCGACCAGCGACAGCGCCGCGGCCACCGCCTCGTGCAGGTCGAGCGCATCGGACTGCAGGTTCAGCGTGCCCGATTCGATGCGCGACAGGTCGAGCACGTCGTTGATCATGTCCAGCAGGTGCCAGCCGGCGCTCTGGATCTGCGTGACCCAGGGCCGCTGCGCGATCGGCAGCGGGTGGTTCTGGTCCAGCTCGAGCAGCTGTGCGAAGCCGAGCATCGCGTTCAGCGGCGTGCGCAGTTCATGGCTCATGCGCGACAGGAAATCGCTCTTCGCGCGGTTCGCCGCCTCGGCCAGCTCGCGCGCCCGCTCGGCCTCGGCCAGCCGCAGGTGCTCGGTGATGTCCTCGACCACGCCGACGATGCGCCGCGGCTGGCCCTGCACGTCGCGCAGCAGCGTGACGATGGTCTGCACCCACACCTGGCGCCCGTCGCGCGTGACGTAGCGGCCCTGGCGCCGGTACATCGGGATCTCGCCGCGCAGCAGCTGGCTCGTCATCTCGAGGTCCTGCGCGCGGTCGTCGGGGTGCGTGAGCGCGGCGACGTTCATGTCGACCAGCGCCTCGGCGCCGTAGCCGGTCAGGTCGCAGTACTGCGGATTCACCTGCTTCACGTTGCCGTGCAGGTCGGTGTAGACGACGCCGATCGGCACGTGGTTCAGGATGTTGCGGAAGCGCTGCTCGCTCTCGCGCAGGTCGGACTCGGTGCGCTGGCGTTCGGCGATCTCGCGCTGCAGCGCCGCGGTGCGGTCGTTGACGGCGGCCTCGATGCGGCGCGTGCGGCCGGTCACCGTCAGCATCAGTGCGCCCAGCATCGAGGTCGCGAGCAGCCCCACCAGCGAGAACAGCAGCGCGTTGCGCTCGTGCACGTGCGGCACCGCGGAGCGGGTCGAGGTGACGCGCAGATCCCATTGCCGCCCGGCGAACGCGAACGAGCGCACGTGCGACAGGTCGGCCGACAGCGTCTCGCAGCCGGTGCTGCCGGCCAGGCGCCGCCGCTCGGCGATCGGATCGGTGTCGACGATGCAGACGTCGAGGTAGTGCGGCAGCGAGCTCTGGAACGAGCGCAGCGCATCGTCCATGCGCAGCGTCACGAACACCACGCCGCGCGCCGCCGCGACCCGGTCGCTGACGGTGGTCGGCATGCCGTTGTAGATGGCCTGGTAGATGACGACGCCGGTCTGCGTGCCGCTGCCGTCCTGCGTCAGCAGGAAGCCGGCGCTGGCGGCCGGCCGGTCGGTGCGCACGGTCGAATCGATCGCCGTGCGCGCCGCGGCGATCGAGCGGGTGTTGACGCCCAGCGCTGCGGCGTTCGGCGCCTGCGGCTCGATGTAGCGGATCGCCGCCACGGTGTCGTCGGGTGACGGCTTGAAGCCGGAGTCGAAGCGGTCGAACACGTGGTAGCCGGGCAGGCCGGCCGCGCGCACGCGGGCCTCGAAGGCCGGCACCTGCGAGCGCGGCATCAGCTCGGTCCAGCCGAGCCCCTGCAGGTGGCCGCTGACCTCGAGCCAGGCGGCGGCGGCGCGGTGCATCTCCTCGCGCGTGACGTCGTCGGACGAGATCATCACGCCGCGCAATGCTTCCAGCGCATGCAGCGGATACTGCAGCTGCGCGGCGAGGTTGGACGACGCATGGACCGCATCGCGCTCGAACGCCGCCTGCACGCGGGCGTCTTCCCATTGCGCGACCTGGCGCACGCCGAGCGCCATCAGCAGCGTGGCGATGCCGAGTGTCAGGCCGACGGTGCGGCGGCGCGCGGCCCATTCGTCGCGCGGCTGGCCGATCAGCGTCAGCGCGATCGGCGTGCCGATCAACACGCCCAGCGCATCGCCGGCCCACCAGGTCCACCAGTTGAAGGCCAGCTCGCCGAGCGGCTCGCGGCCGGCCAGCCACAGCGCGAGCGTCGCGATGCTGCAGCTGACGAGGCTCGCGGCGACCGCGCCGAGCCCGAAGAAGAGCGCGATGTCGCGCGGCTCGCTCAACGTGAACGGCCGGTGCACGAAGCGCTGCACCAGGGCCGCGGCGAGCGCCGCCTGCAGCATGGCGCCGACGGCGATCGTGGCCGGCACCGCCAGGCCCGCGAGGCTGAACCCCGCCTGCTCGATGCCGATGCCGGCGTTGACCAGGAACGAGCCGATCAGCACCCCGGGCAGCACCCGCCAGCCGTAGGCCAGCAGGCAGGCCAGCGCGATGCCGGCGGACGGGTACAGCGGCGAAGCGAGGCTCGGCGGGATCGCCAGCAGCAGCGCTGCCCAGCCGACCACCGCATAGGCGACGGCGGTGCCCGCCAGCGCGAGCGGCCAGTGCGGCGTGGGGCGGGGCGTCGCTGGCGTCATCGAATCGATGGGGCGAGGTGGGGGCAAGGGGAGCCTACCACCTCGATCGGCCGGTCAGGGCACTTCGTGGCCGGCGCCGGCTTGCCAGATTTCGGTCCAGGACTCGGCGTCCAGCTTCAGTTGCAGCGCGGCCAGCGCCTCGCGGATCGCCTCCAGCCGGTGCGAGCCGGTCAGCGGATGCGGGCGGGTCGGGTGGCGCAGCAGCCAGGCGTAGGCGACGGTCGCGGCGCTGACGCCGTGGCGCTGCCCGACAGCCTGCAGCGCGGCCTGCACGCGGCGTGCGCGTTCATCGCCGCCGGTCAGCAGCGCGCCGCCTGCGAGAGGCGACCAGATCATCGGCCGCAGGCGCAGCCGCTGGCACTGGTCCAGCGTGCCGTCGTGCAGCGGGGACAGGTGCAGCGGGTGCAGCTCGACCTGGTTGGTGGCCAGCGCGATGCGGCTGTTCAGCAGCTCGAACTGCGCCGGCGTGAAGTTCGACACCCCGAAGGCCCGCACCTTGCCGGCCTGGCGCAGCGCGGTGAAGGCCTCGGCCACGTCGTCGGCGTCCATCAGCGCATCGGGGCGGTGGATCAGCAGCAGGTCGAGGTGGTCAGTCTGCAGCGCCCGCAGCGAGTTCTCGACGCTGCGCGTGATGTGCGCCGCCGAGGTGTCGTAGTGCTTGACCCGGTGCTCGGGCCGGGCCTCGCCGAGCAGCCGGATGCCGCACTTGCTGACCAGCTGCATGTGCTGGCGCAGCATCGGCTTGAGCGCGAGCGCTTCGCCGAACAGCGTCTCGACGCGGTAGCCGCCGTAGATGTCGGCGTGGTCGAAGCTCGTCACGCCGAGCTCCATGCAGTGCTCGATCCAGTGCAGGCGCTGTTCGGCGGTCCAGCCCCAGTCGGCCATGCGCCAGGCGCCGGCGACGATCGGGGAGAGGGCGAGGTTGGGGGCGTTGACGGGGCTCATGGCGGCGGCCGGGTGGCGGCTGGATGGGAGAAAGCCAGAGCGTAACAGTCCGTTTCGCTTGCGCTGCATCGGGCGAATCCCGACGATATCGACGCCAGAATGCGCGCCGCCCTCCCTCACGACCCACCGCCGCTTCACCGGACCCCCGTCTTGTCGTCCCGCTGCCCCCGATTCCTGCGCCTGTTGTTGCTGCTGCTCGCCGTGCTGCCTGCCTGGTGCGCTGCGGCGACGCTGCAGCTGACGGTGCACGGCCCGGCGCGCAGCCTGGCCGACGGGGCGGAGTTCCGCGTCGACCCGACCGGACAGGCGTCGGCCCAGGCGGTGCTGGCCGAGACCGGCGGCTGGCAGCCGCTGCCGGACGACGAGGTGTTCGGTGCGCGCTGGCCGGCCGTGACCTGGGTGCGCTTCAGCGTGCAGGTGGGGGCGGGCAGCGAGGCCGACTGGTTCCTCGAGCTGCCGCACGCGACGCTGATGCGCGCCCAGGTGTACCGCGTCGGGCCCGACGCGCGCATCGGGGCACCGCAGGCGAGCGGCGTGCTGACGCCGATCTCGCAGTGGCCGGTGCGCGCGTCGCTGCCGGTGTTCCAGCTGCACGCCGATGCGCAGCGCGCCACCACCTACCTGCTGCGCCTGGAGCATCCAGCCACGCTCGGCGGCGCGCCGCTGATCCGCAGCCCGCGCGACCTGCTCGAAAGCCAGGGCACGGCCCAGCTCTTCATCGGGGCGTACTTCGGGCTCGCGCTGCTGGCCTTGCTGTACGTGGTGGTGCAGGCGCTGGTCCACCGCGACGGCGCGCTCGGCTGGTGCAGTGCCTACCTGGTGGCGATGATCCTGACGCTCGCCTGCCTGAGCGGCCTGGTCCACCAGACGCCGATCGGCGAGGAGCCGGCGCTGAGCGCCGCGCTGTTGATGCTGAGCCCGGTGCTGCTCGGTGCGGTCGGGCTGGGTTTCCTGCGCTCGGCGGTGCCGCAGGCGGTGATCGGCCCGCTCGAGCGGGCGCTGGTGTGGCTGTGCATCGTGCTGGCCGCGCTGCTGACGGCCGCCTACCCGTTCCTCGACCTGGCCGAACGCTGGTTCCTGACGCGCTCGTTCGGTGCGCTGTCGATGCTGGTGGGCGGCGGCCTGCTGGTGCGTTCGCTGCGGTGGCAGCTGCCGCACGTGCGCTGGCTGGCGGCCGGCCAGATCGTGCTGGGGGCCGGGGCGGCATTGCCGCTGCTGAAGGGCTTCGGCGTGGTGGCCAGCGGGCTGTTCTCGCAGTACGGGCTGCTGTTCGCGAGCGCGATCGACCTGCCGCTGCTGCTGTATGCGATGTCGCTGCTGCGGCGCGACCACGACGTGGTGTCGGCGCGGCTGCGCGAGGCGGCGCAATACGACCTGGTGACCGGCCTGCTGCGTCCGAAGGAGCTGCTGCCGCGGCTCGCGCAGATGAAGTTCCGCAGCCAGCGGCACGCCATCCGCAGCGCGGTCGTGATGTTCGAGGTCGTCAACCTGCGCGACATCCGGCTGCGCCAGGGCGCGTCGATCGCCGAGCAGGCGCTGCTGCTGGCCGGCCGGCAGGTGCAGCAGGGCCTGCGTGCATCCGATGTCGTGGTGCGCTTCAACGAGCAGCGGGTGGTCGCGCTGCTGGACGGCGTGGCCAACCCCGGCGAGGTGCTGATGACCGTGCACCGCATCATCCACCAGGCCCAGCACTACACCGGCGAGCTGCCGGGCGCCGAGACGCTGCAACTGCACGCGGTGGTGGCACACCTGCCGGAGGACCGGCGCGACACGCCGCAGGCGCTGGTCGACGCGCTGGTGTCGCACCTCGGCCGCATGCGCCCGGGCAGCGGGGCGCGGCTGCGCCAGCTGACGACGCTCGCGCCGCAGCGCCAGCGGCCGCGCTGGTGGCGCAAGTGGTTGAAGACRCGGCCTTGGGAGGMGGGGGCGGAGTAGGCGGCGCTGTCGGGACTCAGACGTTGAACAGGAAGTTCATCACGTCCCCATCCTTCACCACGTACTCCTTGCCTTCGGCGCGCATCTTGCCGGCGTCCTTCGCGCCCTGCTCGCCCTTGAACGCGATGAAGTCGTCGAAGCCGATGGTCTGCGCGCGGATGAAGCCGCGCTCGAAGTCGGTGTGGATCACGCCGGCCGCCTGCGGCGCGGTGTCGCCGATGTGGATGGTCCAGGCGCGCACCTCCTTCACGCCGGCGGTGAAGTAGGTCTGCAGCCCGAGCAGGCTGAACGCCGCACGGATCAGCCGGTTCAGGCCCGGCTCGCTCTGCCCCATCTCCTGCAGGAACATCAGCCGGTCTTCGTCCGGCATGTCGGCCAGTTCGGCCTCGGTCTTCGCGCAGATCGCCACCACCGGCGCCTTCTGGCCCTCGGCGTAGGCGCGAAGCTTGTCGAGGTAGGGGTTGTTCTCGAAGCCGCCCTCGTCGACGTTGCCGACGAACATCGCCGGCTTCGCGGTGATCAGGCACAGCGGCTTCAGGATGACCTGCTCCTCCTTGCTGAACGCGATGCCGCGCACCGGCTTCGCCTCGTTCAGCGCCGCCTGGCACTTCTGCAGCACGTCGACCAGCTTGGCCGCTTCCTTGTCGTTGCCGGACTTCGCCGCCTTGATCGAGCGTTGCAGCGTCTTCTCGACCGTCGCCAGGTCGGCCAGGCACAGCTCGGTCTGGATCACCTCGATGTCGGAGATCGGGTCGACCTTGCCGGCGACGTGGATCACGTTCTCGTCGTCGAAGCAGCGCACCACGTTGACGATCGCATCCGTCTCGCGGATGTGGGCCAGGAACTGGTTGCCCAGGCCCTCGCCCTTGGACGCACCGGCCACCAGCCCGGCGATGTCGACGAACTCGACGATCGCCGGCACGATGCGCTCGGGTTTCACGATCGCCGACAGGGCCTGCAAGCGCGGGTCGGGCAGCTCGACGATGCCGACGTTCGGCTCGATCGTGCAGAACGGGTAGTTCTCGGCCGCGATGCCGGCTTTCGTCAGCGCGTTGAAAAGGGTGGACTTGCCGACGTTGGGCAGGCCCACGATGCCGCATTTGAGGCTCATGGAGGGGGCTTTCGCAGGTCGAGAGAGAGGGGCGAATTTTAAGCGCTCGGCCTACACTGCCCGCTCGACCCCGTTCCAGACCCCTTCGAGGAACCCTCCGATGCTCGAACTCCTGCGCCTGAATCCGCACACCAAGGACCTCGGCGGCGGCTTCACCGTGCGCCGGCTGCTGCCCTCGTCGCAGCAGCAATCGGTCGGCCCCTTCCTGTTCTTCGACCACTTCGGCCCCATCACCGCCCAGCCGAGCGACAACCACGACGTGCGCCCGCACCCGCACATCGGCCTGGCCACCGTCACCTACCTGTTCGAAGGCGCGATGCTGCACCGCGACAGCACCGGCATCGTGCAGCGCATCGAGCCCGGCGCGATCAACTGGATGACGGCCGGCCGYGGCATCACCCACTCCGAACGCGCGCCCGACGACCTGCGCCACGTGACGCGCCGCAGCCATGGCCTGCAGCTGTGGGCCGCGCTGCCGGCCGAGCACGAAGAAGACGCGCCGAGCTTCTCGCACACCGCGGCGGCGGCGATTCCCGCGCTGACGGTGGGCGGCACTGCGGTGCGCGTGCTGATCGGCAGCGCGTTCGACGTCGTCTCGCCGACCCCGACGCTGTCGCCCACCCTCTACGCCGACCTGGCGCTGCCGCCGGGCGGCCGCCTGCAGGTGCCGGCCGCGGCGCAGCAGCGGGCGCTGTACGGCATCGACCACGGCTTCACGCTCGACGGCCAGGCGGTGCCGCCGGGCGAGATGGTCGTGCTGCCCGAAGGCACCGAGCCGCTGCTCGAGGCGCCGCAGGGCGCACGCGTGATGCTGATCGGCGGCGAGCCGCTCGGCCACCGCTTCATGTGGTGGAACTTCGTCTCGAGCCGCAAGGACCGCATCTCCGAGGCCGCCGACGACTGGGCGGCCCAGCGCTTCGCTGTCGTGCCCGGCGAGACCGAGTTCATTCCGCTGCCGGAGCGCCGGCCCTGACCTGGGTAACCGCGGCCGGCGTGCTGCGGCGCAGCATCAGCACGTTGCCGGCCACCGCCAGCGCCGCGCCGATGGCGGTCAGCCCATCCGGCTCGTAGTGCTCGAAGGCCATCGAGACGGCCAGCGCGAGCAGCGGCGTCATCACGCCGATGCTGCCGGCCGGGCCCGGCCCGAGGCGCTGCATCAGCGTCAGGTAGCAGGCGAAGGTCAGCACCGAGCCGGCCAGCGACAGGTACAGCAGCGCGATCCACCATGACGCGATCGCCGGCAGCGCCATCGGCTGCCCGCCGGCCAGCGCCGCGATGAAGCAGCACAGCGCGCCGTACAGCATGCCGAAGCCGAGGGCCGGCCAGAACGGCAGCCCGCGCGCGCCGTTGCGGCTCGCCGCCAGGCTGCCGACGCCCGACAGCAGCACCGCGCCGACCGTGAACAGCGCACCCAGCGTGGTGTTCGCCGCGTCGCGCGCCTGGCCGAATTCCGGCCAGAAGACGAGCGCGACGCCGGCCAGCCCGAGCATGCCGCCGGCGATGAAGCGCGGCCCGACCGCGACGCCGAACAGCCAGCGTGCGCCGAGCCCAGTGATCAGCGGCGAGGCCGAGTAGCCGACCGCGACCAGCCCCGACGGCAGCAGCCGCTCGGCGTGGTAGACGCACAGGTACGACACGCCGTACAGGAACACGCCCTGCAGCGCGAACCAGGCGTGCTGGCGCGGCGCGAAACGCAGCGAGATGCCGCGCGCCGCGGCGAACGCGAGGATCACCGCGCCGGCCAGCGCGAAGCGCAGCGCGACGCCGAACTCCGGCGTCGTGACGCCGACCTGGTACGTGATCGCATGCCAGGTCGTGCCCCAGGTCAGCACGCAGACGGCGAACAGCTGCCAGTTGCGAAGGCGCGCCACCTCAGGCGCCGCTCAGAAACGGATGCTCGCGCTGCCGGCCAGCCCGCTGCGCAGCCCGCATTCGATGCCCTCGACGATCACCGCGTTCATGCCGAAGGTGATCTTGCCGTCGAGCCGCTCGTCGGCCCGGTAGGTCGACAGCGTGTCGCCCGGCTCGTGCCCCGGCTCGCCGGTCTCGGGGTCGACGTTCGGGATCGGGCAGCGCGGGCAGGGCTTGACCAGGCGCAGCCGCACCGGCCCCTCGGGCGTGTCGAAGCGGATCTCGTCGAGGAAATCCTCGCCGTGCGCGTCCAGCCCGTCGAGCACCAGGTTCGGCCGGAAGCGCGCCATCGTCATCGCCGCGACGCCCTTGCGCGCGAGGCGCTCGTTCAGCTCGTCGAGCGAGGCCTGCGAGACCACCAGCAGCGGAAAGCCGTCGCTGAACGCGTTCTCGGCATCGATGTCGCCGCTCCACTGCTTGCTCGACAGCCGCTTCTGTTCCGGATCGAAGCGCGCCAGGCGCAGCGGGAACTTCACGTCGCCGCGGCCCGGCGCCGCCAGGAAATCGCTGAACCACTGCGCCGCCAGTTCGCCCATGTCGTAGGCGGCGACGGTGTCGTTCCACACGGTGACCTGGCGCGGCGCCTCCACCGCATCGAGCGCCAGGTGCAGCGCCAGCATGCCGGGCGCCCGCAGCACCAGCTCGGTGTGCTTCAGCGTCGTGCGGATCAGCGCCATGCGCGGCAGCTCGCGCTGGCTGACGAAGCGGCCGGCGGCATCGACCACCATCCACGCGCGGTCGAATTCGAGCCCGGTCTCGATCAGCAGCGATTCGTCGAGCGCCACGCCGGCACAACTCTTCACCGGGTACACGTGCACGCTGCGCAACGTGACCGCGACCTCTCCCTCCGCCAGCTCGCTCACTTGAACAATCCCTTCAGCTTGTCTTTCAGTTGGTCCTTGGTCGAGGGCTGCGGACCCGAGGCCGCGCCGCTCGCCGCCGACGGCAGGCCGAGCTTGCCGCGCAGGCTCTCCTTGAGCTTCTCCTCGGCCTTGCCGGTGACCTCGCTCTTGATCATCTGGGCGGCGATCTGCGACCACTGGATCTTCCAGTCGATCGCGTCCAGCGGCCCGGTCAGCAGCACCGGCACGGTCACGCCCTTCAGCGCGGCGAGGTCGGCGCCGTCCTGGCCCTTCGTGGTGTTGGCGACCGTGGCGCGTGCGGTGTAGTCGATGCGGCTGCGGCCGATGTCGAGCGCGCCGGAGCCGTTGAGGCGCAGGAACGGGCTCTTGGCATCGAGGTCGGCGTTGCGTGCGATGCCGTCGGTGATCACGAAGCTGGCCGACATCTCCGAGAAATCGGTCTTCTCGGTCGCGTTCGATTTCTGCGCGCTGTCCTGCTTCATCGACAGCGCCGCCTTGGCCTGGCGCAGGCTCTTCGCGAGGTTGACGCCCTTGATCGCGCCGTCGCGCAGCTGCAGCGCGGCGGTGCCCTTCAGCCGCGCCTTCATCTCGTTGACGCTGCGCCCGGCCGTCTCGATGTCGGCGACCACGCGGCCGGTGCCTTCGAGGATGTCCTTCTTCGCGACATCCTTCAGCAGCGTGTTGACGTTGACGCCGGTGGCCGTCGCCTTCACCGCGACGCGGCTCGCGCGCGCATCGGCGAACGCGGTCGCGTCGAGCACGCCGCCCCAGGTCTTGCCGTACAGCTTGCTGACGCGCAGCATGCCGCCCTGCAGCGAGGCATCGAGCGCCGCGTCGCTGACGCGGTAGGTCTGGTACGCGAAGCTGCCGATGCGCAGGCTGAACTCGCCCTGCAGCGCGCGCAGCGGCGACAGGTCGACGGGGGTGTCGGCGGCCGGCTTCTCGGTGGCCGCGGGCGCCGGCGCCGGTGCCGCGCTGGACGGCGGCAGCAGCCGGTTCAGGTCCAGTGCCTCGAAGTTGGCCGAGGCCTTCACGGTGATCGGCGTGCCGGCGAGCGTGACGGCACCTTCGCTGCGGAACGGGTTGGCGTTGATCTGCCCGGCCAGCGTCCAGTGCGCCGCCTGCGGCGACGCATCGGCCTTGCCGCGCATGTCCAGCACCAGCGGTTGCAGCGACGGCTCCTGGATCTTCAGCTGGGCGGCCAGCGCGTCGAGCGCGAAGGCGCTCTTGGCCGGCTGCAGCTGCAGGTCGGCGCGCACGGTGCCGGCCAGCTCGCGCTGACCGCTGGTTCCCTTCATGCTGCCCTTCAGCGTCGCCTCGAAGCCGGGCACCTTGACCATGTCGAAGCTGCCGCCGGGCGCCGCCGACTTGAAGCTCGCATCGACCGCCGTCGGGCCTTCGAGCGACAGCTTGCCGCTCAGCGCGCTGCCGGTCAGCGCCTCGCCCTTCACGTTCAGCTCGGGCCAGTCGAGCGTGGCCGACAGCGGCTGGCCGCCCTGCGTGCCGGCGAGCTTGACCTGCAGCGCATTGAGCGACAGGTTGCGCGCCGCCGGGTCGAACGCGAAGTGCTTGATCTGCACCCGGCTGTTGGCGAGCTTCAGCGAACCGAGCGTCGCGCCGAGGCCGAGGTCGAGGTCCTGCGCGTCGAGCGTGCCGCGCTGGCCGTCGTAGCCGAGCGCGCCCTGGATCTTCACGTCCATCGCCTGCACGCCGAACGCATCGCCCTGCCAGCCGAGCTGCATGTCGCGCAGCTTCACGCCCTGCTGCGCGAGCAGCAGCGTCAGCCTGGTCTCGCCGCTCAGCCGGCCCTTGACGGCCGGCGCCTTCATCGCGAACTCGGCCTGCAGCTTGACCGGCGACTCCACCTGGTCGGCCAGCCGGCCGGTGTGCAACGAGTTCAGCGTGACCTCGCCGGAGAGCTGGTCGCGCTCGTCGCGCAGGCTCAGCCGCAGGTCGTCGAGCTGCACGCTGCTGACGTCGAAGCGCAGCGGTGCGCCCGAGGCCGCCGCCTGGCTGGCGGGCGTCGCGGGGGCGCCAGGCGGCGGAGCGTCGCCGGCGATCAGGTCGTCGATGTTGGTCTTGCCCTGCGCATCGCGCCGGTACACCAGGCGCAGGCCACGCGCGCTGACGTGGTCGACCACCAGCTGCCGGCGCAGCAGCGGCAGCACCGCGACCGAGAGCGAGGCCTCGTCGAGCGCCGCGAACTCGTCGGCGCGGCCTTTCTCGCTGAGCTTGACGGCCGACAGCTGCACCGCCAGGCGCGGGAACACCGACAGCTTGATCGGCCCGTCGATCGCCAGCGTGCGGGCGCGGTGGGTTTTCATCCAGTCGATCGCGAGGCCCTTGTAGGCGTTCGGGTCGAAGGTCGACACCAGCCAGACGAGCACGGCGCCGAAGAGCAGCACCAGCAGGGCGAGCGCCAGCAGGAGTTTGCGGATCCAGGGTTTCATCGAATCGGTCTACCGCATGGGCACAGCGTGGGGGCACCGATTCTGCCCTCAAGGGCGCCAGGGTGGTGCCGGTCCCTACAATGAAACCTCATGAAACGCTTCGATCTGTGTGTCCGAGGGGCCGGCATCGTCGGCCAGGCGCTCGCCTTGTCGCTGGCCCGGCAGGGGCTGAAAGTCGCGCTGGTGCCCGATGCCGCGCCGCCTGCCGGCGAAGACGTGCGCGCCTACGCGCTGAACCCCGGCTCGGTCGCGCTGCTGGCCTCGCTGAAGGTCTGGGAGGCGCTGCAGCCGGGGGCCGCGACCGCGGTGCACGAGATGCGCGTCGAGGGCGATGCCGCCGGCGCGGCGCTCGAGTTCTCGGCCTGGCAGCAGCAGGTGGCCGAGCTGGCCTTCATCACCGACGTGGCGGCGCTGGAGCAGGCGCTCGCCACCGCGGTGCGCTATTCGCCCCACGTCGAGCTGCTGGCGCCCGATGCGCAGGTGCAGGCGCCGCTGACGGCCTTGTGCGAGGGCAAGGCCTCGGCCTCGCGGGCCGCGCTGGGCGTGCGCTTCGAGCGCCACGACTACGGCCAGGTCGCGATCGCGGCGCGCCTGGTCGCCGACCGGCCGCACCGCCACGTGGCGCGGCAATGGTTCCGCGCGCCGGACATCCTGGCGCTGCTGCCGTTCGATCTGCCGCAGGCGGGCTGCTCGCATGCGCTGGTCTGGTCGCTGCCGCAGGCGCGCGCGCAGGAGCTGCTGGCGCTCGATGCCGCTGCCTTCGAGCAGGCACTGAACGATGCCACCGGCGGCGCCTGCGGCCGGTTGAGCCTGGCCTCGGCGCGCGCCGGCTGGCCGTTGATCCAGGCGCGCGCCAGCGCCTGGTGCGGCCCCGGCTGGGTGCTGCTGGGCGATGCGGCCCATGTCGTTCACCCTTTGGCCGGCCAGGGATTGAACCTCGGGCTGGCCGACGTGGCCGCGCTGTCGCAGGTGTTGGCCGAGCGGGAGCCGTGGCGCGAGCTGTCGGACGCCAAGCTGCTGCGCCGTTACGAACGCTCACGCCTCGCCCCCACCCGTGCGATGGGAGAATTGACCGGTGGCCTGTGGCGGTTGTTTTCCACGGACCAACCCGCGGTGCGGGAACTTCGCAACCGCGGCATGACTCTGGTCAACCACCTCTCCCCGCTGAAGCGCTGGCTGACCGCCCGGGCGCTCGACACCTGAAGGCATTGCCATGCTGAACTTCCCGTTGATCCGATCCCGCCTCGCGGCCCCGCTCATCGCCGCGCTGCTGCTGGCACCGCTGGCCCATGCCGACGAGGCGCAGATCCGCAAGAACCTGGCCGAGCGCCTGGCCATGCCGCCGATCGACGAGATCACCAAGACGCCGATCCCGGGCCTGTACGAAGTGCGCATGGGCACCGAGATCCTCTACACCGACGAGCAGGGCAACTACCTGGTCGAAGGGTCGCTGATCGACACCAAGGCGCGCACCAACCTCACCGAGGCGCGCATCAACAAGCTGACCGCGATCGATTTCGCCAAGCTGCCGCTGAAGGACGCGATCGTCTGGAAGAGCGGCACCGGCGCACGCCGCATCGCCGTCTTCGCCGACCCGAACTGCGGCTACTGCCGCCGTTTCGAGGCCGACCTGCAGAAGATCAAGGACGTGACCGTCTACACCTTCCTGTACCCGATCCTCGGCGGCGACTCGCCGCAGAAGTCGCGCGACATCTGGTGCGCGAAGGAACCGAGCAAGGTCTGGCTCGGCTGGATGCTGCGCAGCGAGCAGCCGCCGCGTTCGATGGGCGCCTGTGAGACGCCGATCGATCGCAATGTCGCGATGGGCAAGAAATACCGCATCAACGGCACGCCGGCGCTGGTGTTCGCCGACGGCACGCGCTTCCCCGGTGCGATGCCGCTCGAGCAGATCGAGAAACAGCTGCTGGTGAGCAGCGCTGCCGCCACCGCCGCCAAGTGACGCGGAAGTGATGCGGAAGTGACGCGGGCGCGCAGGGCGGCGGCCCTGCGGTGACTGAGGTGACAATGGCGCCCGCAGAAAACCCCTGCATGAGCGCACGGCCGCCCCCCCGAGCGGCCCTCCTGATCCCATGATTTCCCACCGCATCGAGATCGCCGATGTGCACGCGCACCAGTTCCGCGTGACGCTCACCGTGCCGCAGCCGGCACCGCAGCAGCGCCTGAGCCTGCCGGCGTGGATTCCCGGCAGCTACCTGGTGCGCGAGTTCGCGCGCCACCTGTCGCAGCTGCAGGCCCGCCAGGGTTCGCGCGAGATCGCGCTGCAGCAGCTCGACAAGGCCACCTGGCTGGCCGCCTGCGACGGCCGCGGCGCGCTGACCGTCAGCTACCTCGTCTACGCGTTCGACACCTCGGTGCGCACCGCCTTCCTCGATGCGCAACGCGGCTTCTACAACGGCACCAGCGTGTTCCTGCGGGTCGAAGGGCGCGAGGCCGAGCCGCAGGCGGTCGAGATGCGCGGCCTGCCGAAGGGCTGGCGCGTGGGCACGTCGCTGCCGGCGGTCAAGACCGATGCGCGCGGCCAGGGCCTGTACCAGGCGGCCGACTACGACGAGCTGGTCGATCACCCGGTCGAGCTGGGCGACTTCTGGCGCGGCGAGTTCAAGGCGGCCGGCGTGCCGCACGAGTTCATCGTGGCCGGTGCGCTGCCCGATTTCGACGGTGAGCGCCTGCTGGCCGATGCACGCCGCATCTGCGAGGCCGAGATCGCGTTCTGGCACGGCCGCAAGAAGCCGCATTTCAAGCGCTATGTGTTCATGCTGAACGCGGTGGATGACGGCTACGGCGGGCTGGAGCACCGGGCCAGCACCGCGCTGATCGCCGGCCGGCGCGACCTGCCGCAGCGTGCGCGGCCGGGCGCCCAGCCGCCGGCCGACCCGAAGGCCGAGCTGAAGACCGACCTGAGCGAGGGCTACGTGACGCTGCTCGGGCTGATCAGCCACGAGTATTTCCACACCTGGAACGTCAAGCGCCTGCGCCCGGCCGAGTTCGCGCGCTACGACTACACGCAGGAGAACTACACCGAACTGCTGTGGTTCTTCGAAGGCTTCACCTCGTACTACGACGACCTGCTGCTGCTGCGCGCCGGCCTGGTCGACGAATCGCGCTACCTGAAGCTGCTCGCCAAGACGGTGACTGGCGTGCTGGCCGCGCCGGGCCGGCAGGTGCAGAGCGTCGCGCAATCGAGCTTCGATGCCTGGGTCAAGTACTACCGCGGCGACGAGAACACGCCGAACGCGACGATCAGCTACTACACCAAGGGCTCGCTGGTGGCGCTTGCGCTCGACCTGACGCTGCGCACGCGCGGCCGGGGCTCGCTGGACGACGTGATGCGCGGCCTGTGGGCGCGCAGCGACGGCGGGCCGATCTCGCAGGACGACATCGCCGCGGTGCTGCACGAGGTGGGCGGCCGTTCGATGGCGGCCGAGCTGCAGGCCTGGGTGCATGGCACCGGCGATCTGCCGCTGAAGGAGTTGCTGCAGCGCGCTGGCGTGAACTGGTCGCAGCAGGCGCCGACGATGGCCCAGCGGCTGGGCCTGCGGGTGGCGGAGAGTGCGCTGACCGGCATCAAGGTGAGCCACGTGCTGCGCGGCGGGGCTGCCGAAGCGGCCGGGCTGTCGGCCGGCGACGAACTGCTCGGGGTCGACGACTGGCGGCTGCGCCGGCTCGACGACCTGCTGCGCCTGCTGCCGGACGACGGCCGGGCCACGCTGCTGGTGTCGCGCGACCAGCGCCTGCTGCACCTGCCGCTGGTGGCGGCCGCGCTGCCCGACAGCGGTGCAGTGGCGTTGTCGCCGGCGGGCGCCGCCGCCGAGAACAACAAGGCCGCCGTCGCCGCGCAGTCCCTGCGGCAGGCATGGATGCGCGGCTGACCGCCGCCCTGCGCGCGAGGCCGTGGCGGCGCGTCGCGCTGCTGGCGCTGGTGCTCGGCGTGCTGGTGGCGCACGGCTGCGTGACGCGCAGCCTGGCCGAGCGCATGGACGGGTTCTCGGTGGCGCCGATGCCGGCGCGCCTGCAGGTGGCCTATGTGCGCGAGCTGCAGCCGGCGCTGCCGGTGGCGCTTGCACCGGCTGCGCGGCCGACGCCGCCGAAACGCGTTGCGGCGGCCGCCGCGGTCGCGGCCCCGTCCGTCGAGGCCGCTGCGTCGGCAGCGCCGGTCGAGCCGGAGCCGGCTCCGGAGGTTGTCGCCGCCGCCGAACCGGAGCCCGCGGCCTCCGCTCCCGATGTGCCTGCGTCCGCGCCGCCGCCCGATC
>NZ_JBFUFQ010000057.1:0-30849 GCF_056403355.1 Rhizobacter sp. P2_H3
GACGGTGCTGGCCACCGTGTCGGCGGCCGTGCTGCCGCCGCTCGCCGGCGCACTGCTGGCTGCCCTGGCGCTGGCCTGCGGCTGGCGCGCCATCGCGCCGTCCGGGCAGGCCACGCTGCCGCTCGCCGGGCTCGCGGTGCTGTCGCTGCCGGTCGTCTCGTCGCTGCAGTTCTACGCCGGGTTTCCGCTGCGGCTGGTGACGGCGCAATGCAGCACCTGGCTGCTGCAGCTCGCCGGCCGCGCGGCCGAGCGCAGCGGCACCGCGATGGTGGTGGACGGGCAGCTGGTGATCGTCGATGCGCCGTGCTCCGGCGTGCAGATGGTGTGGATGGCGTACTTCTGCGCCTGCGCGGTGGCCCTGCTGGGCGGATTGCGCGAGCGCAGCTTCATGCGGCGGCTGCCGGCCGTGGGCGCGCTGGTGCTGTGCGGCAACGTGCTGCGCAACACCGTGCTGGTGGCGCTGGAGTCGCGCGGGCCGCTGGCCGAGGCCTGGCACCAGGGTATCGGGCTCGCGGTGCTGGCGATGGTCTGCGCCGCGGTGGTGCGCCTGATGAAGGGGGTGGATGATGCTGCGCCGCAATGATCCCGAAGGGCTGCGGCACAAGCTGGGCTTCGCGGCGCTGCTGCTGGCCTGTGCGCTGTGGCCGGCGCTCGGCACCCCGCGCGAACGCGCCGGCGCCGAGGCGGCAGCCTTCGAATGGCCCCGAGAATGGGACGGCCGCACGCTGCGCCCGCTCGCGCTGAGCCCCGTCGAGCAGCGCTTTGCCGCGCAGTTCCCGGGCCGCATCGCGCGCCTCACCGACGGCCAGCAGGTGCTGGTGATGCGCGAGGTGCGCACGCCGACGCGCATGCTGCACCCGGCCGCCGACTGCTACCGCGGGCTCGGCTACCGCATCGAGCAGGCGCGGCTGGAGCGCGACGAGGCGCAGCGGCTGTGGCGCTGCTTCGTCGCCGAGCGCAACGGCCAGCGCACCCGCGTCTGCGAGCGGATCGTCGGTGCCGATGGCGCCGCCTTCACCGATGCGTCGAGCTGGTTCTGGGCCGCGCAGCTCGGGCAGAGCACCGGCCCGTGGCAGGCGGTCACGACAGCGAGGTCATTGTGAAGAGCTGGCGTGTGCGCTGGGCGCTGTGGATCGTCGGCGTGTCGCTCGGCCTCGTGCTCGCGCTGGGGGTCGGCGCGTGGGCGATGCTGCGCCTGCTGCGGCCGGCCGATGGCGAGTGGGCCGAGACGCTGCATGTCGGGCCGTGGCAGCGCGCGATCAGCATGCCGACGGTGATCCGGCTCGCGACCCACCCGATGACGCTGAGGGTGCTCGAAGGCCGCACGCTGTGCACGCCGTTCGGGCGCGTCGCGTTCGCGCCGGACGGCCCCGACGCCTGGCGGGCGATCTGCGCGCCCTGCGCTTTGCGCGGCATCGGCCTGCCCGGCGATGCGGTGCGGCTGACGCGCCTCGAGTTCACGCTGGCGCGCGATGCCGACATGAACCTGCAAGGCGACTTCGCGCTCGGCGAGCCCGGGCATGCAGTGCGCGGCCGCTGGCGCGCGGTGCTGACGCAGCAGCAACTCGAGGTGACTGCGCAGGGCGACGTGACGCCGATCGCCGATGCCTTCGCACTGTTCGCATCAGCTATCCCGGAGCTGCCGCGCGCGCAGGTCGACGGGCTGATGCGCTTCGACCTGCGGCTGCGCCTGCCCGAGCGCACGCTGCAGTTCCGCCCGCGGCTCGACGGCTTTCGCGTCGCGGGGCTGGGCACCGAGACGCTGCTGAATGCGGCGCCGAACTGCGATACCGGCGCGGTCGTGCCAGCCGGCGGCTTCGGCACCTGGCTGCCGCGCGCGGTGATCGCCGCCGAGGACCAGCGCTTCCACGAGCACACCGGCTACGACCTCGACGAGATCGCCCATGCGCTGTCGTTCGAACCGCAGCGCGGGGCCAGCACGTTGTCGCAGCAGCTCGCGCGGCTGGTCTACACCGGCAGCGCCCGCGGCCATGCGCGCAAGCTGCGCGAGCTGCTGTATGCCGTCGAACTGGACCGCACGCTCGGCAAGGCGCGCGTGCTGCACCTCTACCTGTCCCTGGTGCCGTGGGGCAACGGGCGCTGCGGCGCGCAGGCCGCCGCCGCACAGCTGCTGCACAAGCGTGTCGACAAGTTGACGCCCGCCGAGGCGGCATGGCTGGCGAGCCTGCTGCACAACCCCGACCTGGAGCTGGCGCGCTTCGAGGCGCGCGGCGAGGTCAACGCGGCACGCGTGCGCTGGGTGCTGTCGCAGATGCGGCCGCTGCCGCGCATGCCGAAGCCGCCGGCGCGCGGCGATGCGGCGCCGCCGGACACTACGGCCGCGCCGGTGGCTCCGCTGCAGAAGGCGCTGGCACTCGCGCTGGCCCGCTAGCGGGTCCGTTCAGCCATGACTGCGCCAGGCCGGCGATGTCGTCGGTCTGCGCGGCCTCCCACACCGTCTCCGGCGGCACGACGCGGGTGCCGGGGGGACTGAACGGCAACCGGGCCGCAAGCTGCGCGGCGAGTTGCGCGACCTTCTGCGCGCGCACCGGCCGGTCGCGCTGCGGCACCATCATCTGCAGCTGCGACAGCATCCAGTGCGCGAGGCGCTGCGCCGGGTGGCTGATGCGTTCGTGCGCGCCGGCCTGTGCGGTGCGCACGAACACCAGGTGCTCGAAGCCGAGCGCCGCGACCGCGTGCTCGTCGAGGTTGGCGAGGCCGCGCTTCAAGGCATCGGGCAGGCTGGCCATCGTGTGCGGCATCACGACCAGCAGGTGGCGCACGCCGCGTTCGCGCCATTGCGCGGCGATCGCGGGCAGCTGGGCCGGCTCGGGCCGGTAGAACGCCAGCTCGCGGCCATTGGCATGGCGCTCGCGGTCGAACACGATGATGCCGACCGCTTCGTCGCCCGGCGGCAGCTCGGTGCCTGGCGGCCACAGAACAGTGCGCAGGCCGCGCAGCGCGGCGCGCGTGGGCTGCGTGACGAGCACGCTGACGGGGGAAAACGCGCGCACCGACAGCAGGCTCTCCAGCAGCGCCGAGCCCAGCGGCCCGCCGCCACCGGCGACCAGCACGCGCTGCAGTGCGGCATTCACACGCGGCGGCGGCGCATGGCCGRCCCGCAAGGCTTCATCGATCAGCGACATCGCTGCAGTATCGGGCACGGGATCGGCCGCTTGGTGTGACGCCTGCCGCGTGCCATCATCGGCCCACCTACCGCGTCAGGAGATCGCCATGCGCTGCTTCCGCCTTGCGTCACTGGGCCTGCTGTTGTCGTGCCACGGCCTCTGCGTGCAGGCGCAGAGCGCGCCGCCGATCAAGCCGGGGCTGTGGGAGGTGCAGAGCGAACGCCTCGTGAACGGCCAGCCGATGCCCGACATGGCGCAGCGCATGAAGGACATGCCGCCCGAAGCCCGTGCCCGCATGGAGGCGGCGATGAAGGCACGCGGCGGCCCGAACGGCGGCATGAAGATCTGCCACACGAAGGAATCGCTGGACCAGGGCCGCTGGCAGGAGGCGCAGACGCGCTGCAAGACCGATTTCGGCACGCGCAGCGGCAGCGTCTGGAAGTGGCATTCGAGCTGCGGCGAGCCGACCGCCTCGGAGACCGACGGCGAGGTCACGTTCACCAGCCCCGAGAGCTACGCGGTGAAGACCTCGACGACGATGACGATGAAGGGCCAGGCCCGCAGCACGCAGATGACGATGACGGCCAGGTGGCTGGGCAGCGACTGCGGCACGGTGAAGCCGTTCACGCCGCCGGCCGCACCGGCCGCACCCGCGAAGCCCTGAAAGACGAAACCCGCCGGGCTTGCGCCGGGCGGGTTCGTCGTGAGGCCGTGGGCCTTACTTCTTGCGGTACTTGCGCAGCGCGGCGATCTGGGCGGCCAGGGCCACCAGTTCGTTCTGCGCCTTCGCCAGGTCGAGGTCGCTCTTCGCGTTCTTGACGGCTTCCTCGKCGATCTTCTTCGCCTCGGCCGCCTTGGCCTCGTCCAGGTCCTTGCCGCGGATCGCGGTGTCGGCCAGCACGGTGACCGTGCCCGGCTGCACTTCGAGAATGCCGCCGGCCACGAACACGAACTCTTCCTCGCCGGTGTCGGCGCGCAGGATGCGCACCGCGCCCGGCCGGATGCGGGTGATCAGCGGCGTGTGGCGGGGCAGGATGCCCAGCTCGCCGTTCTCACCCGGCAGCGCCACGAACTTCGCTTCGCCGGAGAAGATGGCTTCCTCGGCAGAGACGACGTCGACATGCAGGGTTGCCATGCTGTTTCCTTCGGATTACTGAATCGTCTTCGCCTTGGCGATGGCTTCGTCGATCGTGCCGACCATGTAGAAGGCCTGCTCCGGCAGGCTGTCGCACTCGCCGTTGACGATCATCTTGAAGCCACGGATCGTTTCCTTCAGCGGCACGTACTTGCCCGGCGAGCCGGTGAAGACTTCCGCGACGTGGAACGGCTGGCTCAGGAAACGCTGGATCTTGCGGGCGCGTGCCACGGCCAGCTTGTCGTCCGGTGCCAGTTCGTCCATGCCCAGGATCGCGATGATGTCGCGCAGTTCCTTGTAGCGCTGCAGCGTGCCCTGCACCTGGCGGGCGACGGCGTAGTGCTCTTCGCCGACCACGTTCGGGTCGAGCTGGCGGCTCGTCGAGTCCAGCGGGTCCACGGCCGGGTAGATGCCCAGCGACGCGATGTCACGCGACAGCACGACGGTGGAATCCAGGTGGGCGAAGGTGGTGGCAGGCGACGGGTCGGTCAGGTCGTCCGCAGGGACGTACACGGCCTGGATCGACGTGATCGAGCCGACCTTCGTGGAGGTGATGCGCTCCTGCAGGCGGCCCATTTCCTCGGCCAGCGTCGGCTGATAACCCACGGCCGAAGGCATGCGCCCCAGCAGTGCCGACACTTCGGTACCGGCCAGCGTGTAGCGGTAGATGTTGTCGACGAAGAACAGCACGTCGCGGCCTTCGTCGCGGAACGACTCGGCAATCGTCAGGCCGGTCAGCGCGACGCGCAGGCGGTTGCCCGGCGGCTCGTTCATCTGGCCGTAGACCATCGCGACCTTCGACTCGGGCAGGTTCTCCAGGTTCACGACGCCGGAGTCGGCCATCTCGTGATAGAAGTCGTTGCCCTCGCGGGTGCGCTCGCCGACACCGGCGAACACCGACAGGCCCGAGTGAGCCTTCGCGATGTTGTTGATCAGCTCCATCATGTTGACGGTCTTGCCGACGCCGGCGCCGCCGAACAGGCCGACCTTGCCGCCCTTGGCGAACGGGCACACCAGGTCGATCACCTTGATGCCGGTTTCCAGCAGGTCCTGCGACGGGCTCAGCTCGTCATAGGCCGGCGGCTTGCGGTGGATCGATGCGGTCAGCTCCTGGCTGACTTCGCCGCGCTCGTCGATCGGCGAGCCCAGCACGTCCATGATGCGGCCGAGGGTCGCGCGACCCACCGGCACCGAGATCGCCTTGCCGGTGTTGCGCACCGTCAGGCCGCGGCGCAGGCCGTCGGAAGAGCCCAGCGCAATCGTGCGCACCACGCCGTCGCCCAGCTGCTGCTGCACTTCGAGGGTCAGGGCCGAGCCCTCCATCTTCAGCGCGTCATAGATCTTCGGCATGGCATTGCGCGGGAACTCGACGTCCACCACCGCACCGATGCACTGAACAATTTTGCCGTCAGCCATGTTTCTTCCTTTGAATCAAATCAGGGTCAGACCGCCGCCGCACCGGCGACGATCTCGGACAGTTCTTTGGTGATCGCTGCCTGGCGGGTCTTGTTGTAGACCAGCTTCAGCTCCGCGATGACGCTGCCGGCGTTGTCGGTCGCGGATTTCATCGCGACCATGCGCGCCGATTGCTCCGAGGCCATGTTCTCGGCCACCGCCTGGTAGACCAGGGCCTCGGTGTAGCGCACCAGCAGCTCGTCGATGACGGTCGGCGCGTCCGGCTCGTAGATGTAGTCCCAGCCGTGCGTGCCCTTGTCGACCACCAGGCTGTCGGCCGCGAGCGGCAGCAGCTGGATCACGACCGGTTCCTGCTTCATCGTGTTGATGAAGCGCGTGTAGCACAGGAACACCTGCTTCAGCTTGCCCTCGGCGTACGCATCGAACAGCACCTTGACGGGGCCGATCAGCTTGTCGAGGTGCGGCTTGTCGCCCAGCTGCGTGGCCTGCGAGACCACCTTCGCGCCGACGCGGTTCAGGAAGCCCAGGCCCTTGTTGCCGATGGCGACTGTCTCGGCGCCCAGGCCCTGCGTTTCCAGCTCGCGCAGCTTGCCGGTGACGGCGCGCAGCACGTTGGTGTTCAGGCCGCCGCACAGGCCCTTGTCGGTGGTCACGACGATGAAGCCGACCGTCTTCGCATCGGCATTGCCGACCATGAACGGGTGCTTGTACTCGGGCGTGGCCGTCGACAGGTTGGCCGCCAGGTTGCGGATCTTCTCGGCGTACGGACGCGCATGGCGCATGCGGTCCTGCGCCTTGCGCATCTTGGAGGCGGCGACCATCTCCATGGCCTTGGTGATCTTCTTGGTGTTCTCCACCGATTTGATCTTGCCGCGTATTTCCTTGCCTGCTGCCATGACGGAGCTCCTTCAGTGGCTGGACTTAGGCGAAGGACTTCTTGAAGGCGGCGACGGCAGTCGACAGCTCGGCTTCGGCTTCCTTGCTCAGCGCCTTCGTGTCCTCGATGCCCTTCAGCAGCGCGGCGTGGCTGGACTTCAGGAACTGGTGCAGGCCGGCTTCGAAGGCCAGGACCTTCTTCACGTCCACATCGTCCATGAAGCCCTTGTTGRCCGCGAACAGCGTCGCGCCCATCAGGCTGATCGGCAGCGGCGAGTACTGCGCCTGCTTCAGCAGTTCGGTCACGCGGGCACCGCGGTCGAGCTGCTTGCGGGTCGCGTCGTCGAGGTCGGAGGCGAACTGCGCGAACGCCGCCAGCTCACGGTACTGCGCCAGGTCGGTACGGATACCGCCGGACTGGCCCTTGATGATCTTGGTCTGTGCCGACGAGCCGACGCGCGACACCGAGATACCGGCGTTGATCGCGGGGCGGATGCCGGCGTTGAACAGCGAGGTTTCCAGGAAGATCTGGCCGTCGGTGATCGAGATCACGTTGGTCGGCACGAACGCGGACACGTCGCCGGCCTGCGTCTCGATGATCGGCAGCGCGGTCAGCGAGCCGGTCTTGCCCTTGACTTCACCCTTGGTGAAGGCTTCGACGTAGTCGGCGTTGACGCGCGCTGCACGCTCCAGCAGGCGGCTGTGCAGGTAGAACACGTCGCCCGGGTAGGCTTCGCGGCCCGGCGGGCGGCGCAGCAGCAGCGAGACCTGGCGGTAGGCCACGGCCTGCTTCGACAGGTCGTCATAGACGATCAGCGCATCCTGCCCGCGGTCGCGGAAGTACTCGCCCATCGTGCAGCCGGAGTAGGCCGACACGTACTGCATCGCGGCCGATTCGGCAGCCGATGCGGCGACGACGATGGTGTAGTCCATCGCGCCGTTGGCTTCCAGTGCGCGCACCACGTTCTTGATCGACGATGCCTTCTGGCCGATCGCAACGTAGATGCAGGTCATGTTCTGACCCTTCTGGTTGATGATCGCGTCGATCGCGACGGCGGTCTTGCCGGTCTGGCGGTCGCCGATGATCAGCTCGCGCTGGCCGCGGCCGACCGGCACCATCGAGTCGATGGACTTCAGGCCGGTCTGCATCGGCTGGTCGACCGACTTCCGGGCGATCACGCCCGGGGCGATCTTCTCGATCGGGGCCGACAGCTTCGCGTTGACGGGACCCTTGCCGTCGATCGGCTGGCCCAGCGCGTTGACGACGCGGCCGATCAGCTCGGGGCCGACCGGCACTTCCAGGATGCGGCCGGTGCACTTGACCGTGTCGCCTTCGGAGATGTGCTCGTACTCGCCCAGAATCACCGCGCCGACCGAGTCGCGCTCGAGGTTCAGCGCGAGGCCGAAGCTCGGTTGGTTGTCCTTGGCGGCCGGGAACTCGAGCATTTCACCCTGCATCACGTCCGACAGGCCGTGGATGCGGACGATGCCGTCGGTCACCGAGACCACGGTGCCCTGGTTGCGGATGTCGGTCGAACCGGCCAGGCCTTCGATGCGGCTCTTGATCAGTTCGGAAATTTCAGCGGGATTCAGTTGCATTGCTTTCTCCGGTCCGCGGCACGCTGGCCAGCAGGTTGGAATGCTGTCGCTTCGGGGCGACCCTTGCGGGTCAGGCCGTCAACGCCACCTTCATTTGTTCGAGACGGGCCTTGACCGAGGTGTCGAGCACCTCGTCGCCGACCACCACGCGGATGCCGCCGATCAGCTCGGGCTCGAGCTGCACGCTGGCCGTGAGCTTGCGCCCGAAGCGCTTCTCGAGCGAGGCCACCACAGCCGGCAGCTGGGCAGCATCGATCGGGAACGCGCTGTAGACGGTGGCCTCCGACACGCCCGAGCGCTCGCTGACCAACGCATGGAACTGCACCGCCACCTCGGGCAGTGCGGCCAGGCGTCCGTTCTCGATGACCGCGCGCAGCAGGTTGCGGGTGGTGTCCGACAGCGGCGACTTGACGACCGAGGTGATCACGTCGAACACCTGGTCGACGGTCGCCTTCGGGTTGTCGGCGTACTGGCGCATCTGCACGTTCGCGGCGACGGCCGCGATCGCGTCGAGCTGCTCGGACGCCTGCTTCAGATCGCCCTTGCCGGCAACCTGGAACAGCGCTTCCGCGTACGGGCGGGCGATGGTGGCGAGCTCGGCCATGTCAGAGCTCCGTCTTCAGGCGGTTCAACAGGTCGGCGTGGACGCCGGCGTTGACTTCCTTGCGCAGGATCTGCTCGGCACCCTTGACGGCCAGCGCGGCGACCTGCTCGCGCAGCGCCTCACGGGCCTTCACCGATTCCTGTGCGGCTTCGGCCTTGGCGGCGGCGACGATCTTCGCGCCCTCTTCGCCGGCGCGGGTCTTGGCCTCTTCGACCATCGCCTGGGCCAGGCGCTCGGCATCGGCCAGGCGCTGAGCGGTCTCGTTGCGTGCGGCAGCGAGCTGCTCTTCGACGCGGCGGTTGGCGGCGCTCAGGTCGGCCTTCGCCTTGTCGGCGGCCGACAGGCCGTCGGCGATCTTCTGCGCACGCTCGTCGAGTGCCTTCACGATGGGCGGCCACACGAATTTCATCGTGAACCCGACCAGGATCAGGAACACGATCATCTGCGCGATCAGCGTAGCGTTGATGCTCACGGTGTTGCCTCTGGAACGAATGAGAGGGAGATGTCCGGTGGTCCGGCGCGTCTTACTTCGGCAGGTTGGCGATCTGGGCCAGGAACGGGTTGGCGGTGGCGAACCACAGCGCGATACCGGTGCCGATGATGAACGCCGCGTCGATCAGGCCGGCCAGCAGGAACATCTTGGTCTGCAGTTCGTTCATCAGCTCGGGCTGGCGAGCGGCCGACTCGAGGTACTTGCTGCCCATGATGCCGATGCCGATGCAGGCGCCGATGGCACCCAGACCGATGATGAGGCCGGCGGCGAGGGCAACAAAGCTAATGACTTCCATGGTGACTCCTGTTGAGGTTTGGTAGAAAAAACGAACGAAAGAAGAAAGAACGATCTGCCGCGAAAGATCAGTGGTGGTCGTGCGCCTGGCCCACGTAGACGAGGGTCAGCATCATGAACACGAAGGCCTGCAACGTGATGATCAGGATGTGGAAGATGGTCCACACCGAACCGGCCAGCAGGTGGAGCAGGAACAGCGCGACGCCGGTGCCCGACAGGCTCCAGGCACCACCCAGCAGCGCGATCAGCATGAAGATCAGTTCGCCGGCGTACATGTTGCCGAACAGCCGCATGCCGTGCGAGACGGTCTTCGCGACGAACTCGATCAGCTGCATCGCGAAGTTGACCGGGTACAGGAACCACTTGTCGCCGAACGGGGCCGAGAACAGCTCGTGCACCCAGCCGCCGGCGCCCTTGATCTTGACGTTGTAGAACAGGCAGACCAGCAGCACGCCCAGCGACAGGCCCATCGTGATCGACAGGTCGGCGGTCGGCACGACGCGCAGGTACGGCAGGCCCAGGGTGTGCTCGTTGACCCACGGCAGCAGGTCGACCGGCAGCATGTCCATCGCGTTCAGCAGGAAGATCCACACGAAGACGGTCAGCGCGAGCGGCGCGACCATCCTGCGGCTCTGCGCGTTGTGGACGATGCCCTTGGCCTGGCTGTCGACCATCTCGACGAGGATCTCGACGGCGGCCTGGAAGCGGCCCGGGCGGCCCGACGTGGCCTTGCGTGCGGCCAGCCACAGCAGCCAGCAGCCGACGGCACCGAGCAGCACGGTGAAGAACAGCGAATCGAGGTTGATCACCGAGAAGTCGACGACCCCTTCCTGGTGCTTGTTCTGCAGATGGTGCAGGTGGTGAATGATGTATTCACCGGCGCTTGGGGCGTGCTCTTGGCCTTCGGTCGTCATTCGTGAAACCCTGTATCCATCAACGGCGGCGCCACAGCAGCGCCAACCAGTTCACCTTCATGCACACCACCATCGTGACCAGCAACACCGGCCAACTGAGGTTGGGCACAACTTTTGCTGCAATCACCAGCATCGCGATGGCAACTGCAATCTTCAACATTTCCCAGAACATGAAGCCGACGGCCACGGCCACCGGGTTTCCTGTTCCTCGGGTCATTCCCCTGGCGAGCAATGCTGCCGGAAGAACCACCGCCGCCGCGCCGTACAACGCCGACCAGGCAGCACCAGAATCTTGTCCCATCAATTGCGTCACGACGACCGCGATGGCCGTGCAAAGCAAACCCGCCACCGCCTGCACCGCAACCACCCTCCAGGGCGACACCTGGGGAATTCGTCCTCGCAAGGCCTGCGCTTCTTCTCGCGTCAGGGTCTTGAAAGGCTGGTCGTCGGCGCCATCTTCTTGAGCTACGCCACGGTCGAGGGGTTCGGTCATGGCGGAGAAGACAGTCGTCAGCAGCAAAGCCTCGGGATTATATGGGCAAAGACCCGCGCTCCCTGACACACCCCGACACAGACACCGGGCATGCGGCTGCGGCTTGACTTGGCGCCGTGGCAGATCGCCCTACGGCAGCTCCAGGTAACGGGCCGCCAGCGCTTCGAACGCACCGATCGATGCCGCGGCATCGAAGCCCTCCCCCAGCTCCTCGCGCAGCAACCGGCCCACCTCGGGCGCGATGCGCAGCGCCTCGCGTGCATCGAGGAACAGCAGCCGGCAGCGCCGTGCGAGCACGTCTTCGACGGTGCGCGCCATCTCGACGCGTGCCGCGAAGCGCACCATCGCCTCGGTCAGCCCGCCCTCGCCGTCGCGCCACAGCCAGTGGTCGGCCCCGGGCAGCGCGCGCAGCGCCGGCAGGTCGGTGCCGTAGCGCGCCTCGCCCGGGCTGCGCGTCAATGACACCGATGCCTCGGCCGGCGAGCCCGCCAGCGGCAGGCGCACGGTGACGCCCGCGGGCCGGGCCTGCAGCAGCGCGGCCTCGGCGCAGCGCGCGAGCACGTCCTCGGCCATCGCGCGGTAGGTGGTCCACTTGCCGCCGGTCACGGTGACCAGGCCCGAGCGGCCGACCAGCACGGTGTGCTCGCGCGACAAGGCCTTGGTGTTGCCGCCGTCGTCTTCCGGCGGCTTCACGAGCGGACGCAGCCCGACCCACACCGAGCGCACGTCGGCCCGCGTCGGGGCGCGGCTCAGGTAGCGGCCGGCCTCGCGCAGGATGAACTCGACCTCGTCGTGGAACGGCGCCGGCTCGGTCGCGAGGTCGTCGCGCGGCGTGTCGGTCGTGCCCAGCAGCGTCTTGCCGAGCCAGGGCACGGCGAACAGCACGCGGCCGTCGGCGGTCTTCGGGATCAGCAGCGCGTGGTCGCCCGGCAGGAAGCTGCGGTCGACGACCAGGTGCACGCCCTGGCTCGGGGCCACCATCGGTGCGCGGCTCGGCGTGCCGGGTTCGCGGTCGAGGTCGCGGATCTCGTCGACCCAGACACCCGCCGCATTGACCACGCAGGCCGCGCGCACGCTGAAGCGCTCGCCGCGCTCGCGGTCGTGCGCGAGCAGGCCCGTCACGCGGCCCCCCTCGCGCAGCAGGCCGTCGACGCGGCAGTGGTTGACGACACAGGCGCCGCGCGCGACGGCCGTGCGCGCCAGCGCGACCGCGAGCCGCGCATCGTCGAACTGGCCGTCCCAGTACTTGACGCCGCCGCTCAGGCCCTCGGCCCGCACGGTGGGCAGCAGGGCGCGCGTCTGCGCGGTCGACAGCAGCTGCGTGTCGCCCAGCCCGCGCCGGCCGGCGAGCGCGTCGTACAGCTTCAGGCCGATGCCGTAGAACCAGCGCTCCCACCAGTGGTAGCCCGGCATCACGAAGGCGAGCGGCTGCGCGAGATGGGGCGCGTTCGCGAGCAGCGTCGCGCGCTCGTGCAGCGCCTCGCGCACCAGCGCCACGTTGCCCTGCGCGAGGTAGCGAACGCCGCCGTGCACGAGCTTGGTCGCGCGCGACGAGGTGCCCTTCGCGAAATCCTCGCCTTCGAGCAGCACGACGCGAAAGCCGCGCGCCGCCGCGTCGAGCGCGACGCCCAGGCCGGTCGCGCCGCCGCCGATCACCACCAGGTCCCAGGGCGTGTCGTCGCGCAGGCGCGCGAGCTGCTCGTCCCGAGTCATGGCTTCAACCGAAGAGCGTGGCGGGCAACCCGGGCACATCGACCCTGAACGCCAGCACGCGGCCGGCCATCGGCTGCTGTGCGAGTTCGTCGGCCGGGCGCTTCTCGCGCGAGGTCGTCACGTACAGCGTCTTCAGGTCGGCACCGCCGAAGCAGGGCATCGTCGCGCAGCGCGCCGGCAACTTCAACTCTCCGAGCACCTCGCCGGCCGGCGACAGGCGCAGCAGCCGCTGGCCCTCGAACATCGCCGACCAGTACGCGCCCTCGCTGTCGACCGCGGAGCCGTCGGGCCGGCCGCCGTAGGTCGCGAGGTCCTGCTCCGGCTGCTTCAGCGGGAAGCGCGCGAACACGCGGCGCGGGCCGGGCGTGCCGCTCGCACCGTCGAAGTCCATCGCGAACACCGTGTGCGAGGTGGTGTCGCTCCAGTACATCGTGCGGCCGTCCGGGCTCCAGGCGAGCCCGTTCGACACCGTCACGTCGCCAGCCACGCGGCGCAGCGTGCCGCCGCTGAAGCAGTACAGCGCGGCCAGCGCCGGCTTGCGCGGCTCGTAGATCGTGCCGACCCAGAAGCGGCCTTGCGGATCGCACTTGCCGTCGTTGAAGCGCTCGAGCTTCGGGTCGTAGGGCGCGGCGGCGAGCGGCGTGCGCTGTGCCGTGGTCGTGTCGAAGCGCCACAGGCCGTCGCGCATCGCGAGCAGCATGCCGCCATCGCGCATCGCGGCGCAGCTCGCGACCTCGGTCTCGAAGCGCCAGTGCGCATGCTGCCCGCTCGCGGGATCGAAGCGGTTCAGCGTGAAGCCGGCGATATCGCACCAGTAGAGCGCCTGTTCGACCGGGTGCCACAGCGGCGATTCGCCGAGCACCGAGGCCGGCACGGGCAGCGGCTCGTACGCGTCAAGGGTCACGTCGCGCACCTCAGACAGGGGACACGTCGATCTTCATCCACGCGTCCAGGCTCTCGCCGGGTTGCAGCGTGCGCAGGCCGTGCGCCGCCGGGTCGGCCATGTGGATCGCATTGCTGACATGGCTGACCGGCTCGACGCAGTAGTACGGCTTGTCGGCCGGCGTGTAGACGACGAGGTAGGGCAGCGACGACGTGACCTGCATCGAGAACTTCTCGTCGCGGATGCGCGCCGGGCCGGTCCAGCCCTCGAAGCAGTTGTCGAAGCCGAGGTGCGACACGTCGCCGTCGATGCCCGGCTGCGGGTGCTTGCGCACCGGCAGCTGCGTGGCGTCGGAATCCCAGCGGTCGGACAGGTCGATGTGCAGCCGGCTGCGCTCGCGGCGGTGGAAGTACGGGTGCCAGCCGACGCCGGCCGGCACCGGCGCGTCGTGCGTGTTGGTCAGCACGAGCTGCACGCCGCATTGCGACGGCGTCAGCGTGAAGTACTGCTTCACGTCGAACGGGAACGGCCAGTGCTCGTCGGGCACGTGCGTGTAGCCCAGCACCAGCTCGGTCGCGCTGGTGGACACCACGTCCCACGCGCGCTGCCAGGCGACGCCATGCAGCGAATGCGGGCTGTCGTCGAAGTTCGGGGCAGTGGTGTAGTCCTTGCCCTTCCAGCGGAAGCGCCGGTAGCCGAGCCGGTTGGAGTACGGCACCATCGGGTAGCTGCCGCCCAGGCGCGGCGACGCCAGCTCGCCGGGTTCGGTGGATCGCAGGATGGGCTGGTCGCGGTGCCACAGGCCGGCGATGGTGCCGCCCAGGTCGGGGCGGACGGCCAGGCGCAACGCGCCGGCATGCAGTTCAAAGCTGTTGTTCGACGATCCAGTCATTGGCCTTCCCGGCAAGGTGGAACACAGGGCGCCTCGTGGCGCCCGGGATGGCGGCAATGCTACGCCCGTACCGCGACGAAACCGGCCGGGCCGGCGGCTTCTTTCTGGGGATGCGCGGCAACAGGTTCAGTACGCGGCCTCGGCGCGCGTGCCGCTCGCGAGCGTGTGCACATGCTCGGTGTCGCGCGTGCGCAGCGCGGCCAGCGAGGCCTGCGCGCCGCGCATCATCAGCCCGAGGTCGGACGAGATCGCGACGAAATCGAAGCCCGCGGCGCGGTACTGCGCGACGACCTCGGGCGTGCTGCCGACGGTGCCGACCGGCTTGCCGATCGCCTTGCAGCGCTGCACCCCCTGCGACATCAGGTCGAGCACGGCCGGGTGCATCGGCTGGCCGACGTGGCCCATCGTGGCCGACAGGTCGGCCGGGCCGAGGAAGATCGCGTCGACCCCCGGCACCGCGGCGATCTCCTCGAGCCGCTTGACGGCGGCCGGCGTCTCGAGCTGGATGATCGCGCCGATCTGCTGGTTGGCCGTGGTCGCGTGGTTGGCGATGGTGCCGAAGCGCGAGCCGCGGTTGATGCCGGCCATGCCGCGCACGCCATCAGGCGGGTAGCGCGTCGCGGCGATCGCGCGGCGCGCCTCGTCGGCATCCTGCACGAACGGGAACAGCAGCGTCGAGGCGCCCGCGTCGAGCACCCGCTTGACCACCACCGCGTCGTTCCAGGGCACGCGCACCACCGGCAGCATCTTGGTCGACGCCACCGCCTGCAGCAGGTGCACCAGGTCCATCAGGTCGAGCGGCGAGTGCTCCATGTCGAGCACGCCCCAGTCGAAGCCGGCGCAGCCCATCGCCTCGGCGACGATCGGGCTGCCCGACGAGATCCAGGTGCCGATCGGGGGGTGCGCGCCGGACGATCCGAGCAGCTGGCGAAAGGCATTCATGGAGGTCTCCTTGGGTGGGGTCGCTGGTGTTGCCGCTAATAGGTCGAGGTCTGCCAGTCGAGCGCCACCTTCAGGTAGTGCGCGCCCGGGATCGGGTTGAAGTAGTACGGCGGGATTTCCTCGAAACCGAGCGACGCGTACAGGCCGCGCGCGGATTCCATGTCGTCCAGCGTGTCCAGCAGCATCGATGAGTAGCCGGCGCGGCGCGCCTCGTCGATCAGCGCCTGCGCGAGCACGCGACCGAGGCCGAAGCGGCGGAACGCCGGGCGCACGAAGAGGCGCTTCATCTCGCAGGCGTTGGCATAGTCGGCGTCGGGCAGCCCGCGGATCGCGCCGCAGCCTGCGACCGCGCCGTCGACCATCGCGAGCAGCAGGTGGCCGGTGGGCGGGGCGTAGTCGCCGGGCAGGCGGGAGAGTTCGTTCTCGAAATCCTGGAAGCACAGGTCGATGCCCAGGCTGTCGGCATAGTCGCGCATGATGGCGCGCGTGGCGTCGAGCAACTCCGGTGTGTCGGGGGTGACCAGTTCGATGACGGGCGTGTCCATGCAGGCGAGGCGGGTGGAAGCCGAGAGGCGTGCCCGAGTGTAGGCAACCCGGCGAGGCTTGTCAGGCGCCCAGACCCCATATCCAGCCGGCCACGCCCGCGCAGGCCAGCAGCAGCACCAGCGCGAGCAGGCGCGTCAGCGCGGTGTCGCGCGAGGCCGGTGTGCCATCCGACAAGACCTTGTCGCCGCGCAGCATCGCGCCGACGAGGTTGTTGCGGCGCACCAGCAGGTAGAACAGGATGGCCGCGATGTGCAGCGCGACCAGCGTGTAGATCAGCCACTGGCCCCAGCTCTTGTGCCACGCGGTGGCCAGGCTGCTGGTGGCGCCGCTGACGAACTTGATCAGCGGCCCGGTGGTCGAGATCTCGTCGTCGGCCACCAGCCCGCTCGCGACCTGCAGCCCGAGCAGCGCGAGCAGCGCGAACACCGACAGCGCGCCGGTCGGGCTGTGGCCGACCTCCAGCCATTCGTCGCGCCGGCCCTGGCCGCGCAGGTGGCGCAGCAGCGTGCCCGGCGCATAGACGAAGCTCGCGAAGCGCGACCAGCGCCCGCCGACGAAGCCCCACAGCAGGCGGAACGCCAGCAGGATCAGCACCATCAGCCCGAAGCGCAGGTGCCATTCCATCGCGTTGCCACCGATCTTGGCGCTCACGACCGAACCGACGATGCAGATCACGAGCAGCCAATGGAACAGGCGGGTCGGCAGGTCCCAGACGCGCACGCGGGTCGTGGAGGTCGTCGAATCGACAGGCATGGCTGGCATGGCCGCAGCGGCCGGGAGTGGCGGGCAGGCGCAAAGATAACCGCTGCCGCGGCCGTTACAAAAAAGAAGGCGCAGCATGTCGATTCGAGCGGCGGCGAGCCGTCGCGTGAATGAAGCCGTCGCTTCCCATTCATCCAAGGAGATCCAGCATGCGATTCATGATCCTGATCAAGGCCGACAAGAACTCCGAAGCCGGCGTGATGCCCGACACGAAGCTGCTCGAGGCCATGGGCCAGTTCAACGAGGAACTCGTGAAGGCCGGCGTGATGCAGGCCGGCGAAGGCCTGCAGCCGAGTTCGAAGGGCGCCCGCGTGCGCTTCCAGGGGCGCGAACGCAGCGTCATCGACGGCCCGTTCGCCGGCGACAAGGGGCTGGTCGCCGGCTTCTGGATCTGGAAGCTGAACTCGCTCGACGAAGCGATCGCCTGGGTCAAGCGCTGCCCGAACCCGATGGGCGAGTCGTCGGAGATCGAGATCCGCCAGGTCTTCGAGGCCGAAGACTTCGGCGCCGAGTTCACGCCCGAGCTGCGCGAGCAGGAAGACCGGCTGCGTGCGCAGATCGAGTCGCAGCAGGTGAAACCCACCACAGCCGTCAACCCGGTGCCGCCCGCCACCGGCAGCACGCCCTACCTGGTGATCAAGAACGCGAAGGACGCGATCGCCTGGTACCAGAAGGTGTTCGGCGCGCAGGTGGTGATGCAGATGGACGCGCCGGACGCCAAGATCATGCACGCCGAGCTGAAGGTCGGCAGCGCGCAGTTCATGCTGACCGAGGAGCGGCCGGAGCACCAGGCGCTGAGCCCGCTGACGCTCGGTGGCTCGTCGACCTCGGCGCTGCTGTACGTGCCCGACACCGATGCGATCGTCAACCAGGCAGTGGCCTCGGGCGCACGAATCACGATGCCGGTGGCCGACCAGTTCTGGGGCGACCGCAGCGGGCACCTGATCGACCCGTTCGGCCACCAGTGGTTCATCTCGACGCACAAGGAAGACCTGACGCCGCAGCAGATGAACGAGCGCCTGCAGAAGATGTTCGGCTGATCTCGCAGCCCCTGGAATGCCCCGCCGGCACGCCAGGGGATCGTGTGCCTGATCCAATCGGGGCATGAAGATCGATTTCGTCTCCGACGTTTCCTGCCCGTGGTGCGCCATCGGGCTCAAGTCGCTCGAAGAGGGCATTGCCCGGCTCGGCGACACCGTGAAGGTGGACCTGCATTTCCAGCCCTTCGAACTGAACCCCGACATGGGGCCGCAGGGCCAGGACATCGGCGAGCACCTGATGCAGAAGTACGGCGCGAGCGCCGAGCAGCGCGCGCAGAGCGGCGAGGCGATCCGCGCGCGCGGCGCGGCGCTCGGCTTCACGTTCCGCATGGACCTGCGCGGGCGCATCTACAACACCTTCGATGCGCACCGGCTGCTGCACTGGGCCGGGCTCGAGGGCCGGCAGCTCGCGCTGAAGCATGCGCTGTTCAAGGCCTACTTCACCGATGGGCAGGACCCGAGCTCACGCGAGCTGCTGGTGAAGGTGGCCGGCGAGGTCGGGCTCGACGTGGCGCGCGCCCGCGAGGTGCTCGCGACGAACGAGTTCGCCGACGAGGTGCGCGCGCAGGAGGAGTTCTACCGCCAGCACGGCATCCAGGCCGTGCCGTCGGTGATCATCAACGACCGCCACCTGATCCAGGGCGGCCAGCCGCCCGAGGTGTTCGAGCGGGCGTTGCGCGAACTGCTCAGTGCTGCTTGAGCCACTGGCCGTTGACGTTCACCAGCGTGCACGGCCCGGTGTAGGGCTTGCGGTTGGCCTCGCAGGCCGACATGGCCTGGCGCGCTGCCTCGCGCGGTGAGCTCTGGCCGGAGCGCCAGCCGAAGGCGCCGCTGTCGGACGACGCGAAGGCCTTGTGGTTCGCCTGGGCCAGGTACTCGTCGGTGAAGGCCTTCAGCGCGTCCGGGCCGACGATCACGTCGGCGGCCTGGGCGGCGCGCGGGTCGAACTGCTCCGTCGCCGGAGCCTCGGCCTCGCGGGCGCGCTTGACATACGACCGGTACGACGAGAACGAGCCGAGCAGGATCAGCACCAGCAGCACACCCGTGATCACCGCGGCCACGGCGTTGCCGCGGCGCGGCTGTGGACCGTAGTCGTTGTCGCCCTCGGTGCCCGGCCAGAAGATCATCGCCAGGCTGAGCAAGCCGCCGAAGACGGGCACCGACAGCAGCAGCGACCACCAGCCGCTGCGGTTCATGTCGTGCAGCCGCAGCGCGCTGGCGCGCACCGACCAGATGACGAACGCGGCGAAGACCGGTATGAGCAGCAGCGCGAAGCCCACCGAGCGGAAGATCGGCAGGATGATCGCCGCGGCGATGGCAATCAACGCGACACCGAGCACGCTCAGCATGCCGGTGTTGAAGTAGGCGATGCGGCCGATGCGGCCTTCGAAGCTCAGGCTCAGGACCGGAGGCAAATCCTCGGTGGCTTCGTACCCCATGGCACCACCCGACTTCGGCGGCGCATAGCGGCCGCCGTTGCGGGCCGCCAGGCGCTCGGCGCGGGCCCGGTCGATCTCTTCCTGCTTGTTGGCGATCGCACGCGCGATGTCGGTGGAGCAGTTGCGGCAGAACGCGCGCTTGGGCTGGCGCTCGCCGCAGTTGGGGCAGATCACCTGCTCTTCGAGCGGTGCGAGCGGCGGGATGGTGGCGGCGAGCGGCGTCGGCGGCGGCGCGGCGACGGGTGCGGCGGTGGGGGCCTTCACGGCAGGGATCGGTGGCGTCGCCGGTGACGAGGTGGGCACCGGCTTGCCATCCGCCGTCTCGACCAGCACCTGCATGCCCATCTGGCGAAACTTCTGCACGTAGCGATCGGCATCGGCAAGCGCGATGGCGCGCTTGATCACCGTGCGGCCGCCGGCGAACACCTCTTCCAGCCGCTCGCCCTCGACGCGGTAGGCCTGCGCGAAGCTGCGCTTGACCTCGTCGAGGCTGAACCCGCTCAGCAGCTCGCCCGCGAACACCAGGCGCACCTGTGCACTGCCTTCCATCGAATCCCTCCGGGCCCCAGCCCTGCGCTGTTTGGGCGTGAGCATAGGGGCGCCCAGTGCCGGAGAGCCCCTGCAAGAGGCCATTCATCCTCAATATTGGGGGGATGCGTGTGATTTTTCGGATGGACTGAAACAGCCCTTGTGCTGTTCTTTTCACTTACAGCTTATATGCAGTAAATATATTCAACAGGCTACAATTTGTGAACCTGAAGTACGCTCGGAGCTTGCATGCCTGACTTCACTGTTCGCACCGCGGATCAACTGCCGACCCTGCTGCAGGCCTTCCGCAAGGAGGCCGGCCTGACGCAGAGTGAAGCCGCCCTGCGTCTTGGCGTCACCCAGCAGACCTACTCGGCCCTGGAGCGCAACGCCGAGAAAGTGGGCGCCGCCCGGCTGCTGAAACTGCTGGGCATCCTCGGTGTCGAGCTCGTGCTGAGCAAGCCCGCCGCCAGCCCCACGCCGCCGTCCTGGTGACGCATGGGACGCCGATCGCACACCCGCTCGCTCGGGCTCTGGATGAACGGGGTCTTCGTCGGCACCTGGAGCCAGGCGCCGAACGCGCCGGACACGCTGCAGTACGACCTCGGGTGGACGGCGTCGGCGCAAGGGCGGCCACTGTCGCTGTCGCTGCCGTTCACACCCGGCAACGGGCCGCATCGCGGGCCCAAGGTTCGGGCCTGGTTCGACAACCTGCTGCCGGACAGCCAGGACATCCGCGAACGGATGGCGCGCCGCTACGCGACCGGCACGACCGAGGTGTTCGACCTGCTGTCCGAGATCGGTCGCGACTGCGTGGGTGCCCTGGAGATCCTGTCCACGGGCCGGGCCCCGGCCGGCGCCTCGGCCGTGCAGGCACAGCCGTTGACCGAGGCCCAGGTGGCCGAGGTGCTGCGCGGCACCACGACGCCGCACACGCTGGGGCTGGTCGCCAACGACGACGACTTCCGCATCTCCATCGCGGGGGCGCAGGAGAAGACGGCGCTGCTCCATCACGACGGACAGTGGTGCCTGCCGCGGGGCGGCACGCCCACCACGCACATCTTCAAGCTGCCGCTGGGGCTGATCGGCGGCATGAAGCTCGACATGCGCGACTCGGTCGAGAACGAGTGGCTGTGCTCGCGGATCCTGCAAGCGTACGGGCTGCCGGTGGCGGCCTGCATGCCACTGCAGTTCGAGGACATGAAGGCGCTCGTGGTCGAGCGCTTCGACCGCGCGTGGTGGAGCGGCCCGGCCGGCGAGCGGCGGCTGATCCGCCTGCCGCAGGAGGACATGTGCCAGGCCAGCGGCGTGCCGCCCGGTGCCAGGTACGAAGCCGAGGGCGGCCCGGGCATGGACCGCATCCTGGACGTGCTCGCCGGTTCGATGGCGCGCGAGCAGGACCGCCGGACCTTCTTCCAGGCGCAGGTGCTGTTCTGGATGCTGTGCGCGACGGACGGCCACGCGAAGAACTTCAGCCTCTTCCTGCGGGCCGGCGGGCGCTACCAGCTGACGCCGCTCTATGACGTGCTGTCGGCGTACCCGGTGCTGGGCGCAGGACCATCAAGGATCTCGCCCTTCAAGGCCGGGATGGCGATGGCGGTGCGTTCGAAGAATGCGCACTGGAAGATGCAGGACATCCAGCGACGGCATTGGGAGGCGCTCGGTGCGCGCCATGGCGTCGTGACGGAGGATGGACGGCAGGCCGGGTTCGTCATCGATGCGCTGGTCGAGCAGACGCCGCGGGTCGTGGAGATCGTCAGTGCGGCGCTGCCCGTGGGCTTTCCGGCGCAGTTGGCTGAAACCATCCTCGGGGGGTTGCAGGATGCGGCGACCCGGCTTGCCGCGCGTAGCTGAGCCCAGCCCCTCGCGAAGGAATTTCGGAATTCACGGAATTTCTTGCTCGCCGAGCGGAAGATTGGCATAGTTTCGGAAATTCAGAAATAAATGTCCTGCGCACCAAGGAATCACCTGCATCCCTGGAGTTCCGAAATGCCTGCAAATCCAGACACCTCGCTTGCCCCACTCCCCATTGCGAATGCCGCCGATCTCGGCCCTGTGGTGCGAGCCCGTCGGCGCGAACAGTCACTCCGGATAGACGATGCGGCTTCACTGACTGGCGTCTCGGTCGACCTGCTTTCCCGGCTGGAGAACGGCAAAGGTTCGGTCCGCCTCGACAAGCTCCTGACGGTGTTGGACGGGTTGGGCCTGGCACTCGTGGTCGGCCCGAAGGACCACCCCTGGATGCAGTCGGTGGCGCGACCCGTCACTGCGCGTCCGGAACAGCCATGACGCCGCCGACCGCGTCATCGCATTCGCTCACCCTCTGGGCAGACGGCCAACAGGTCGCCACGCTGAGCCACGAGCCGCTGGATGACCGGTGGTCCCTCGACTACAGCCCCCTCTGGGTCAGCACCCAGCAGGCGTTCCCGCTGTCGCCCGCATTGCCGCTCGTGCGTCCCGCAGCCGGCTACGCCGTCGGTGCGGTGAAACGCTTCGTGGAGAACCTGCTGCCCGAAGGCCGCGCACTCGACATCATCGCGACGACCAGCCGCGTCTCCAGGTCCAACGTGTTCGCGCTGATCAACGCGCTCGGCGCCGAGACGACGGGGGCGTTCAGGTTCTGGCGCTCGGGGGAGGCCCCTCCTCCGTCTCTCGCCGCCACGCCACCGCGCGAAGTGACCCGTGACGAGCTGAACCAGCGGTTGAGCGAGCGCGAAGCGATTCCGCTGGCGGTATGGGATGGCAAGGTTCGCATGTCCATCGCGGGCGTGCAGGACAAGCTGATGGTCTGGCTCGACCGTCCGCTCGACGAGGGCGGTCGCATGTTCCTCGTCGAGCCCCCGCTCGCATCGACGCACATCCTCAAGCCCGAGCCGGACCGCAAGCTGACGCCCCATCTCGTGGTCAACGAGCACTTCTGCATGTCGCTCGCCAGGCGCATGGGCCTTCCCGCCGCTGCGGTCAGCATCTACCGGACGCCGAGACCGGTGCTGGTCGTCGATCGCTTCGATCGCAACGTGTCGAAGGCGAACGGGGAGACCGTCGTCCAGCGACTGCACGTCATCGACGCATGCCAGGCACATGACCTGCCGGTGACCTACAAGTACGAGCGCAATTTCGGAAGCGGCGAACACGTTCGCAACATCCGCGAGGGCGTCAGCTTCGGCGGGCTGTTCGAGCTCGTGGAGCAGACGGTCAACAAGGCCTCTGCGCGGCTGGTCCTGCTCAGGTGGGCGCTGTTCCAGTTCCTCATCGGCAACAGCGACGCACATGGCAAGAACTTCTCGTTCTTCGTTCGCCCGCAGGGCCTGGAGCCTGCGCCCTGGTATGACCTGGTCAGCGTGCTGCAGTACCCCGGCCTCGACCACGAGTTCGCGATGGCGTATGGCGATGCGTTCTCGCTCGACGAGGTCGGGGCGTTTCAGCTGGCCGATTTCGCGCAGCGCTGCGGCATTGACCGTCGTCTGCTGAAGCGGGAGGCCTTGCGGCTGGCAAAGCTGGCGATCGAGCAGGCGCCGTCACAGGCGAATGCAGCCGACTACCTGGAAGAAGAGCGGGGCTTTGCGGGACAGCTTCGCGACTTCGTCGTCGCGCAAGCCTCTCGACTGGCGACGCTGGCGAGCGCCGCGGTGAAGATGCGGGACGACGACCTGTGAGAAGCAAAAGAGAAACAAAAAAGCCCGGCCGTGAAGGACCGGGCTTTCGAATCTGGTGGCCAAGGGCGGAATCGAACCACCGACACGCGGATTTTCAATCCGCTGCTCTACCAACTGAGCTACTTGGCCGTGAGCCGATGAGTATAGCAGTTTGCCGGCAGGCTTCGATCAGATCCCGCCGCTGCGCTTGTTGCGCGTCAGGTCGACACCCAGCTGCTTGAGCTTGCGGTACAGGTGCGTGCGCTCCAGGCCGGTCTTCTCGGCCACGCGCGTCATGCTGCCGTTCTCCTTGGCCAGGTGGAACTCGAAGTAGCTCTTCTCGAAGGCATCGCGCGCCTCGCGCAGCGGCCGGTCGAGCTCGAAGCTCTGCTCCGATTGCGGGCCGATCGGCGGCAGCGGCATCGCCTGGCTCACCGGCAGGGCTTCGATGGGCATGCCGTACTCGATGCGCGGCAGCGGCAAGGGAGGTGGAGGCGGCGGTGGCGGCGGGGCCGCGCGGCTGTTCGGCTTGACCAGCGCCTGCTCCACCGCGCGCAGCAGCTTCTGCAGCGTGATCGGCTTCTCGAGGAAGGCCACCGCGCCGACCTTCGTCGCCTCGACCGCCGTGTCGATGGTGCCGTGGCCCGACATCATGATCACCGGCATCGTCAGCAGCGTGGTCGCACCCCACTCCTTCAGCAACGTGATGCCGTCGACATCGGGCATCCAGATGTCGAGCAACACGAGGTCCGGCCGCACCCGCTCGCGGCACGCGCGGGCCTGCGCCGCGTTCTCGGCCAGTTCGACCTGGTGGCCTTCGTCGGTCAGGATCTCCGACAGCAGGGCGCGAATGCCCAGTTCGTCATCTACAACAAGAATGGTGGCCATGAACCCTCAGTGCACCCGGCTGTCGGTGGCGGCCGCTTCAGCAGTGCCAACCGGTGCGAATTTTGAAAATGATAGCGAAACTTGGGCACCGATCACGACTTCTCCCTGCTCGGAAGCCTCGGTCAGGTTGGCCAGCCGGATGCGCGCCCCGTGTTCATCGGCGATTTTCTTGACGACGGCCAGGCCCAGGCCGGTCCCCTTGCTCTTCGTGGTGACGTACGGTTCGAACGCCCGCTTCAGCACCTTGTCGGCGAATCCCGGCCCATTGTCGATCACCTGCAGCCGCACGGCCCGCACCTCGCCCTGCTCGGTGCGCGCGAGTTCGGTGACCACGCGCACCTGCCCGTCGGGCCGCTCGGCCACCGCATCGATCGCGTTCTGCACCAGGTTGTGGATGACCTGCCGCAGCTGCGTCGTGTCACCGATGATCGCCGGCAGGTCGGCCGCGAGGACGGTTCGCAGCTGCCCCGATTCCTGCGCCGTCGCGTACAGCGTCAGCACCTCGGCCACCAGCGCGTTCAGGTCGAGCGGATGCGGCCGCGCCGCCGGCAAGCGCGCGTAGTCGCGGAACTCGTTGACCAGCGTCTTCATCGCCTGTACCTGGCTGACGATGGTGCCCACCGAGCGCACCAGCATCGCCTGGTCGAGGCCTTCGAGCTTCGACTCCAGCTTGTGCTGCAGCCGCTCGGCCGACAGCTGGATCGGCGTCAGCGGGTTCTTGATCTCGTGCGCCAGGCGCCGCGCCACCTCGCTCCAGGCCTCGGCGCGCTGGGCCGAGACCACGTCGCTGATGTCGTCGAACACCATCAGGCGGCCGTCGTGCGGCATCGCCGCGCCGCGCACCAGCAGCGTCACCTTGTCGCGATCGGGCGCGGTCTGCAGGTCGAACGCATCCTGCCAGTGGTCGCGCTCGCCGGCCTCGGGGCTGCTGCGGTGCAGGTCGAAGCGCTGCAGCACCGCCCGGCCGAAGTCCGCCAGCCCCGGCACCTCCTCCAGCGTGCGGCCGCGGTAGGCCGACAAGGGCAGCCGCAGGATGCGCGTCGCGCCCGGGTTGACGGTGTCGATGCGGCCGTCGCGGTCGAACACGATCACGCCGGCCGTCAGGTTGTCGAGGATGGTCTGCAGGTTGGTGCGCGCCGCCTCCAGCTGCGCGAGGCTGCGCTGCACCAGCGAGCGCGCGTCGGACAGCTGCTCGGTCATGTCGGCGAACGAGCGCGTCAGGCCGCTCAGCTCGTCGCGCGACGACACCACCTGCTTGCGCGTCAGGTCGCCGCGCGCCACCTGGCGCACGCCCTCGGCCAGCACCAGCAGCGGCCGCGCGAGCTGGTTGCCCAGCGTCACCGCCAGCAGCAGCGCGCCGAACACCGCGAGGATCAGCGTCAGCGTCAGCGTGCCGATGTACATGCGCCGCAGGCCGTCGCGCGCCAGCGAGCGCTGCTGGTACTCGCGGTAGGCCGCCTGCACCGCCAGCGCATTCGTCACCACCGAACTCGGCAGCAGCTGGGTGACGAGCAGGAAGCGGTCCTGCGCGTCGAGCGAGATGTTCGAGCTCGGCATGAAGGCCAGCGCCTTGATGCGCGCGGTGCCCGAGTTCGCCGCGGTGTCCTCGTCCAGCCCCTCCAGCTGGCTGATCACCCGCGAGTTGCGCGCCTGGCGCAGCTGCGCCTGCGTCGGCCGGTCGGGCGACAGGTTGCCGGCGGCGCTCGGGCCCACCGTCAGCAGCACCTGGCCGCTCGGTCCGAGCACCGTCACTTCCTGCGCCGACAGCTGCTCGCGCAGCCGCTCCAGCTGCAGCGGCTGCACCGTCGGCGTGCTGTCGGCGAGCCGCTCGGCAGCGAGCCGGGCCTTGTTCGCGAGGTCGTTGACCTGCGCCTCGAGCGTGCCGCGCCCGAGGTTCAGTCCGGCATCGAGCGCGCCCTCGACCTTCACGTCGAACCAGGTCTCGATGCTGCGCGAGACGAACTGGTACGACACCGTGTAGATCAGCAGCCCCGGCACCACACCCACCATCGCGAAGATGGCCGCGAGCCGCAGCAGCAGCCGGCTGCCGAACTTGCCGCGCCGCACCCGCAACAGCAGGCGTACCGACGCGATGCCGATCACCAGCATCAGCAGCGCGGCGACGATCAGGTTGACCCAGAACAGCCAGACGTAGTGCTTCTCGTACAGCCCGCGGCTGTTGGTGGCGATCGACAGCAGGAACACCAGCACCAGCCCCGCGCCGGTGACGGCGACCAGCGAGACGATCCATGCCCAGCGGGAGGCCTTGGTCAACTTAAACTCCCAACCCACACACACAAACCACCCTGATCCAGCGGACGCCGTGGAACCGGCTTTGCCGGGCCACTGGCGGCGCCCCCTTGAGGGGGAGGCGCGCAGCGCCTCGGGGGTGGGTCATCAAAAGCGTTTGAACCGCTCTACGCGCAGCGTCCAGTCGGCCTGGCCGCCGATGCCGATCTGCATCGGCCGCGGCAGCTGGCTGGTGTCCAGCCGGTAGCTGAACTCGATGTAATGGTGGCCCTCGTCATCGATCTGCGCCGCATCGGCCAGCCGCCAGCTCACGACGCGGCGCAACGAGGCCAGCGCATCGAACAGATTGTCGTAGCTCTGGTGCAGCCCGCCGAAGGTGACGCGGTATTTCCGCGTCAGCGGCTGGTAGGCCAGGCGCCAGGTGCGGGTCGACGACGTGATCAGCTTGTCGCGCCAGTACCAGCGGTCGCGGTAGACCTCGGCCTCGGCGACGAAATACACCGGCACGCCCTTCAGCAGCGCGTCCTCGACCGAGTGCGGCAGCTCGAACTGGGCCGAGAAGCCGAGCTGCAGGCCGTCTTCGTTGCGCACCAGCTCGAAGCTCTCGAGCTCGATCGGCTCGGCCCGCAGCGGCGCGTGCAGCGCCATCAGCAGCGCGATGGCGACCCACAGCAGCAGCCGCCCCCAGCCACTCGCGCCGGGGACACAACCGCCTTGCCTGGGAGGGAACCGGAGCGAGCGCAGCACGGATGCGTTCTAGGATTTGGTCAGCAGTGCGTAGAAGAAGCCGTCGGGCGATGCACCCGGATGGAGCGCGTGGCCTTCGCCTGGATTGTCAGCGAGCGGCAGCAGGTGGCCGGGTGAAGGCCGGTCGGAAGCCACGGACGCGCCGGTTTCGCGTTGCAAAAAAGCGTCGATCACCTGCCGCCCCTCGGCCTGGAACACCGAGCAGGTGCAATACAGCAGCCGGCCGCCCGGCTTCAGCAGCGGCCACAGGGCGTCCAGCAGCTCGCCCTGCAGCGTCGCCAGCGCCGGGATGTCGGTCGGCCGGCGCAGCCAGCGCACGTCCGGGTGGCGGCGCACGATGCCCGAGGCGCTGCAAGGGGCATCGAGCAGGATCGCGTCGAACGGCCGGCCCTGCGACCAGGCGGCAGTGTCGCGCGCGTCGCCGGCCACCAGCGTGGCCTGGCGGCCGATCCGGTCCAGCGCGTCGCGCACGCGGGCCAGCCGGCCCGGGTCGCTGTCGAGCGCGGTCACGTCCAGGTCGGCCAGCTCGAGCAGGTGGGCGGTCTTGCCGCCGGGGGCCGCGCAGGCATCGAGCACGCGCGCGCCGGCCGGCAGGCCCTCGCCGGGCAGCCCGACCAGCAGCGGGGCGGCGAGCTGCGCCGCCGCATCTTGAACCGAGACATCGCCGGCCGCGAAGCCGGGCAGCCGCTGCACCGCCGCCGGCTGCGCCAGCACGACCGCCTGCGGGCCGGCGACACGGCCTTCGAGCCCGGCCTCGGCGAGCCGGCGCACATAGCCCTCGGGCGTGCCGCGGCGCGCATTGACACGCAAGGTCATCGGCGGGCGGCTGTTGTTGGCCGCGAGCAGCGCCTGCCAGTGGTCCGGCCAGTCGGCCTGCAGCCGCTCGATCCACCAGCGCGGGTGGTTGTGGCGGGCGAGCGGATCGGCAAGCGCCGTCGCCACCTGGGCTGGTTGCTCGCGCAGGAAGCGGCGCAGCACCGCGTTGACGAACGAGGCGCTGGCGCGGGCCCGCTGCTTGGCGGCCTCCACGGCCTGGTTCACCAGCGTGTGCGGTGCGTAGCGGGCGCCGTCGCCGGCCGGCTCCGAGGGGGCGGGTTCGTCCGAGCCGGCGCCCGGCCACATCAGCGCCAGCACGCTGAGCAGCAGCGCGTCGACGAACGGCGGCGGCGCCTTGGGCACGAGCTGGCGGCGCAGCACCTCGGCGGCGCCGAGCTTGCGCATCACCTCGAACGCCAGCGCCTGCGTGCCGGGCCGGGCCTCCGCGGGGCAGCGGGCGAGCGCATCGTTGAGGGAGCGGCCGTCGCGCACGGCCTGCACGGCGGTGGCGACATGGACGAGAAGCTGGGACAGGGGCAGGGAAGTCACGGGCGAGAGTCTACGGGCGCGGATCTGCGGGCGCGGCAGGGCCCGGTTTGGCGCGGTTCCGGGGATCCCGTCACAATCGCCGACCTGCGGTCAGCACCGACCGCCACGCCCCGCGCCCACCAGAAAGACCGACATGCCGAAAGCGCCCCCTCGCAACGACGCCCGAAGCGAAGCCGAACTCGCCGCCCTGCCCGCGTCCGAGCGTATCCGCTACCGGCTGGTCGGCGCCGATTGCCGCTACCACGCCAACGACAACATCGCGGCCCACATCCGCGAAGGCGAGATCGACGAGCTGCGCGACGAGGTCGAGGCGAAGATGCAGGAGGTGCTGAAGGCGCTGGTGATCGACACCGACAGCGACCACAACACCCAGGAAACCGCCAGGCGCGTCGCGAAGATGTTCCTGACCGAGGTGTTCCGCGGCCGCTACGTGCCGATGCCCGCGGTCACCGAGTTCCCGAACGCCGAGCGGCTCAACGAGCTGATGATCGTCGGCCCGATCACGGTGCGCAGCGCCTGCTCGCACCACCTGTGCCCGATCATGGGGCGGGTGTGGATCGGCATCCTGCCGAACGAGCATTCCAACCTGATCGGGCTGTCGAAGTACGCCCGCATCTGCGACTGGATCATGAGCCGCCCGCAGATCCAGGAAGAGGCCGTCACGATGCTGGCCAACGAATTGCAGAGCCGGGTCAAGCCCGACGGCCTCGCCCTCGTGATGGAAGCCGATCACTTCTGCATGCACTGGCGCGGCGTGAAGGACGACCAGGCGATGATGACCAACAGCGTGATGCGCGGTGCGTTCCTGAAGGACGCGAGCCTGCGCCGCGAATTCCTGTCCCTGCTGAGCAAGAAGACCTGAAAGGATTCCCCATGCTCGTGCGCCTGATGTACGCCAGCCGTGCCGCCGCGTCGATGGACACCGAGACGCTCGCGGCGATCATGAAGAAGTCTCGCGCCCACAATCCGCAGGTCGGCGTGACCGGGGTGCTGTGCCACTCCGGCGGCATCTTCCTGCAGGTGCTCGAAGGCGGCCGGCTGCCGGTCAGCCAGCTGTACAACCGCATCGCCAACGACCCGCGCCACCACGACGTGGCGCTGCTGCGCTACGAAGAGATCGGCGAGCGCCGCTTCGCCGGCTGGGCGATGGGCCAGGTGATGATGAACATGCTGAACCCGGCGCTGCTGCTGAAGTATTCCGAGCGGGCCGAACTCGATCCCTACGCGGTGTCGGGCGAGGTCTCGATGGCGCTGTTCGACGAGCTGGTCGCGTCCGCCTCGGTCATGTGCCAGAGCTGACGCCGGCGCGCAGCACCGCGGCCGGCAGCTCGATGTAGTGCCGTGCCAGCTCGGGCGGCAGCGGCGAGTCGAGCAGCAGCCCGGCCAGCCGCAGCGCATCGGCCGCGCCGTCCGACAGCCGGTTCATCGGGCTCGCGGCCAGCGCCGCCTCCAGCCAGGCGCGCACCAGCACCGGCCGCAGCATCCACGGCAGGCCCTGCACGACGCCCAGCGCATGCGCCACCTCATCGGCATCGGGCAGTTCGGGCGCCGGCACGATCGCATCGCGCACCCAGCGCTTCATCACCGCCTGGTACCAGGCCGCGCCGCTCTCGAGCTCGCCGTCGGGCACGAGCCGCGACAGGAAGGCCGTCAGACGCGCCACCTGCATCAGCGCCGATTCCGGCAGCTCGGCGAGGTCGTTGCTGGCGCTCGCGTTCGGGCTCGGCGGGCGGGCTTCGCCGAGGCGGTGCCGCAGCGCCAGCCAGTGCAGGCGGTCGATCGGGCGCACCTGGCCATCGGCGGCCATCACGCGGCGTGCCGCCTCGACGACATCCTGCCGGTCGTTCAGCGGTGCGCGCGCGATGCGCGAGAGCAGCACCTCGATCCACGGCAGGCGTGCGGCCGGGCCCAGCTTGTTGACCTCGTCGCGCAACGCATCGGCGGTGCTCAGGCCGCGGGTCTCGTCGCGCCAGGCGCGGCGCTCGCGCTGGCTGCCGGGCGTCGCGATCAGTGCCAGCAGCACCGCGCGGAGTTCGCCCGGGCCATGCACGCGGCCGAGGCGGTCGATCGCTTCGCGTTCGTCGTCATCCGACGTGGGACGGGGTTGCGGCAGCGTGCCGCTGGGGTCGGGTGTCTCGGACATGGGGACAGCATAGGCGATGGGCGCGGCGGGAGCAGCTGCCGATAGCGCGGTGGGCAAGCGGCGCGGCTCGCCGGCTTCGTCAGCCGGCAGCGCCGGGGCCGCGAGCGGCGGCATCGCGCGGCCG
>NZ_JBFUFQ010000058.1:0-30426 GCF_056403355.1 Rhizobacter sp. P2_H3
GTCTTCGAGGAAATCGCGGAACAGGTCGTGCAGGCGCAGTGTCAGCTGCGGCCCGTCGAGCACGGTGACGAACAGGCCGCGGCGCTCGATGTCGTCCAGCCAGCCGGCGGCCTGCGGGTCACCGGTCAGCGCGCTGCAGCGCCCGGCCTCCAGCTCGGCGAGCACCGAGGTCTGCAGCAGGAAGCGGCGCAGCCCGTCCGGCATGTCGGCCAGCACCTCGCTCGCGAGGTAGTCGAACAGGTGGCGCTGGCCGAGTGCCGCCGGCGTGCGCTTGCCGGCGAGCGTGGCCGCATCGAGGCTCAGCCGGATGCCCGCCGGCCAGCCCTGCAGGCGCTCGACCAGCGATTGCACGAACTCGGCACCGGCACCACGCCGGGCCGCGAGCGCGCGCACCTCGTCGTCGGCGAAGCCCAGGTCGGCCTGGCGCAGCTCGAGCAGCTCGCCCTGCGCGCGCAGCCGGGCCAGCGACAGCGGCGGATCGGTGCGGCTCGCGAGCAGCACGGTCCACGGGGCCGGCAGCTGCTCCAGCAGCAGGTCGAGCAGCTCGAAGATGCGCGCATCGGCGATGCGGTGCGCATCGTCCAGCACGATCAGGCCATGCCCTGGCCCTGGACCTTGCCGCAGGTCGGCGCCGCCCAGCGCGCTCAGCAGCTCGTCGGCGATGCGGCGCAGCCCGCGGGGCTGCTGCCCGAGCGTGGTCAGCGCCTGCGGCGAGATGCGCCACGGCAGGTCGTGCGGTTCCAGCGCGGCGACCAGGCAGGCGATGAAGCGCGCCAGGTCGTCGTCATCGTCGGCGGCGATCCACGCGACCGCGGTGTCATGCCGCGAAGCCAGCAACTGCCCCAGCAGCGCCGTCTTGCCGAAGCCGGCCGGCGCGCACAGCAGCATCAGCCGCGCCTGGCCGATGGCGGAAACAAGGCGCCCTTCGAGCTGGGGCCGGTCCAGGTGCTCGCCGCGCGGCCGCGGCGCCTGGATCTTCGTCAGCGCGAAGGGCAGGGCCTGCACGTCAGCCCATGGATCAGGAAACGGCGACGGGGATCTTGCCGATCTTCGCCTGCCACTCCTTCGGGCCGGTCGTGTGCACCGAGGTGCCTTCGGAATCGACCGCCACCGTCACCGGCATGTCGTTGATCTCGAACTCGTAGATGGCTTCCATGCCGAGATCGGCAAAACCCACCACCTCGGCCTTGCGGATCGCCTTCGAGACCAGGTAGGCCGCGCCGCCCACCGCCATCAGGTAGGCCGATTTGTGCTTCTTGATCGCCTCGATGCCGGTCGGGCCGCGCTCGGCCTTGCCGATCATGCCGATCAGGCCGGTCTGCGCGAGCATCATCTCGGTGAACTTGTCCATGCGGGTCGCGGTGGTCGGGCCGGCCGGGCCCATCACCTCGTCGCGCACCGGATCGACCGGGCCGACGTAGTAGATGACGCGGTTCGTGAAGTCGACCGGCAGCTTCTCGCCCTTCGCCAGCATGTCTTGAATGCGCTTGTGCGCGGCATCGCGGCCGGTCAGCATCTTGCCGTTCAGCAGCAGCGTCTCGCCCGGCTTCCAGCTCGCCACTTCCTCGCGCGTCAGCGTGTCGAGGTTGACGCGGCGGCTCTTGTTGTAGTCGGGCGCCCACTTCACGTCGGGCCACAGGTCGAGGCTGGGCGCCTCGAGGAAGGCCGGGCCGGAGCCGTCCAGCACGAAGTGCGCATGGCGCGTGGCGGCGCAGTTCGGGATCATCGCGACCGGCTTGCTGGCCGCGTGCGTCGGGTAGGTGGCGATCTTCACGTCGAGCACCGTGGTCAGCCCGCCCAGGCCCTGCGCGCCGATGCCCAGCGCATTGATCTTGTCGCACAGCTCGATGCGAAGTTCCTCGAGCTTGTTCTGCGGGCCGCGCGCCTTCAGCTCGTACATGTCGATGTCCTGCATCAGCGACTCTTTCGCGAGCAGCATCGCCTTCTCGGCCGTGCCGCCGATGCCGATGCCCAGCATGCCCGGCGGGCACCAGCCGGCGCCCATCGTCGGCACCGTCTTCAGCACCCAGTCGACCAGGCTGTCGCTCGGGTTCATCATCACGAACTTGCTCTTGTTCTCGCTGCCGCCGCCCTTGGCCGCGATCTGGATGTCGACCGTGTTGCCCGGCACCAGGCTCATGTGGATCACCGCCGGCGTGTTGTCCTTGGTGTTCTTGCGCTCGAAGTGCGGGTCGGCCACGATGCTCGCGCGYAGCTTGTTCTCGGGGTCGAGGTAGCCGCGGCGCACACCTTCGTTGACGGCGTCTTCCACGCCGGCCGGGAAGCCCTCGAAGCGCACGTCCATGCCGATCTTCATGAAGACGTTGACGATGCCGGTGTCCTGGCAGATCGGGCGGCGCCCTTCGGCGCACATCTTCGAGTTGGTCAGGATCTGCGCGATGGCATCCTTGGCGGCCGGGCCCTGCTCGGATTCGTACGCCCGCGCCAGGTGCGCGACGTAGTCGGCCGGGTGGTAGTAGCTGATGTATTGGAGGGCGGCGGCGACGCTGTCAACCAGGTCGGTGTAGCGGATCGAGGTCATGTGGCTATCCCGGAAAGTGGGCGGAACTGCTGAACTGCGGAACAATCCCCGGCGAGTGGGCTTGGCTTGAAGCCCCGAATTTTACTGACAGGGGAGAACTCATGCTGAATGGCATCCGGCGCTTCATCGCGTCCGAATCGGCGGGCGGCGTCGTGCTGGCGCTGGCCGCCGTGATCGCGCTGGTGGTCAGCAACTCGCCGTGGCATGGGGCCTACCAGCGTTTCGTCGAGCTGCCGGGCGAGTTGCGCATCGGCGGCGACCTGCTGGTGCTGGCCAAGCCGCTGCTGCTGTGGGTCAACGACCTGTGGATGGCGGTGTTCTTCTTCCTCGTCGGCCTCGAGATCAAGCGCGAGATGCTGGCCGGCGAGCTGGCATCGGCCCGGCAGGCGCTGCTGCCGGCCGGCGCGGCGATCGGCGGCATGGCGGTGCCGGCGCTGATCTACGMGGGGATCAACCTGGGCGATCCGGTCGCGCTGCACGGCTGGGCGATCCCCGCGGCGACCGACATCGCGTTCGCGCTCGGCATCCTGATGCTGCTCGGCTCGCGCGTGCCGGCCTCGCTGAAGGTATTCCTGACGGCGGTGGCCATCATCGACGACCTGGGCGCGATCGTCGTGATCGCGTTCTTCTACACCGCCGACGTGTCGCTCGCGATGCTGGGTGCGGCGCTGGCCGGCGGCGTCGTGCTGTTCCTGCTGAACCGAGCCCGGGTGATGAGCGTCGGGCCGTACGTCGTCGTCGGGCTGGTGATCTGGGTGTGCGTGCTGAAGTCGGGCGTGCATGCGACGCTGGCCGGCGTGGCGACGGCGCTGGCGATCCCGCTGCGGGGCGGGGAAGAAGGCCATTCGCCGCTCGAGACCACCGAGCACGCGCTGCACCCGTGGGTCGCGTTCGCGGTGCTGCCGATGTTCGCGTTCGCGAATGCCGGCGTGTCGCTGCAGGGCGTCACGCTCGGCACGCTCGCGCAGACGGTGCCGCTGGGCATCGCCGCCGGGCTGGTGCTGGGCAAGGCGATCGGCGTGTTCGGCGCGTCGTGGCTGCTGATCCGGCTGGCCGGGGCCGAGCTGCCGGCCGGTGCGAGCACGCGGCAGTTCTTCGGCGTCTGCGTGCTGTGCGGCGTCGGCTTCACGATGAGCCTGTTCATCGGCGCGCTGGCCTTCGAGGGCCGCGGCGGCGACTACGAGACGCAGGTCAAGCTCGGCGTGCTGTGCGGTTCGCTGATTGCCGGCATCGCCGGCACCTTGCTGCTGCTGGGCAGTGCGCGCCGGCCTCAGTGATTCGAGGAGGTCTGGGGCAGCAGCCGGTCGGTGATCGCGATCGCCATTGCCGACAGCAGGAACGCGCAGTGGATCACCGTCTGCGCGATCAGCACCCGGTCGCTCAGCGCATCGGCGTTGATGAAGGTCTTCAGCAGGTGGATCGACGAGATGCCGATGATGGCGGTCGCAAGCTTCACCTTCAGCACCGAGGCGTTGACGTGGCTCAGCCACTCCGGCTGGTCGGGGTGGCCTTCGAGGTTCATGCGCGACACGAAGGTCTCGTAGCCGCCGACGATCACCATGATCAGCAGGTTGGAGATCATCACCACGTCGATCAGCCCGAGCACCACCAGCATGATGGTCGTCTCGGTCAGCTTGGTGCCCTTGGCGGCATCGCCGCTGACGCCGACCGCCGTGAACACCGCCTGCAGCGCCGTCTGGCTGCCGAAGGCCGCTTCGACCAGGTGCACCAGCTCGACCCAGAAGTGGAACACGTAGACCGCCTGCGCGACGATCAGCCCGAGGTACAGCGGCAGCTGCAGCCAACGGCTCATGAAGATGAGGTTGGGCAAGGGGCGCAGCTTGGTGTTGCTGTGGTCGGGGATCTGGGCCATGGGGTGTGCAGGGATAGTCCGGTTGCCTGAAATTGTAGTGGGCGCACCATCGGTGAAGACCCCGGGCGCCTGCGTCAGTCGTTCGTAAGAGCAGCTGTCTATGGTGCGAGCAGAATTTGCAAACCGCTGCGCAAACCGCTGAAGGAGACAAGCATGAGTTCGAGCGAGCACAAGGTCTACGCACCCCCCCCAGCATTGGCCAAGGCCGCCCATGTGTCCGGCATGGCCGCCTACGACAAGCTGTGCGCGGAGGCCGAGGCCGACTATGAAGGCTACTGGGCCCGCCTCGCGCGCGAGGTGGTGACCTGGAAGACGCCGTTCACGAAGACGCTCGACAGCAGCCAGGCGCCGTTCTTCAAGTGGTTCGAGGACGGCACGCTGAACGTCTCGTACAACTGCCTGGACAAGCAGGTCGAGGCCGGCCTCGGCGACAAGACCGCGATCATCTTCGAGGCCGATGACGGCCAGGTGACGCGCGTCAGCTACCGCGACCTGCTCGCGAAGACCTGCCGCATGGCCAACGCGCTGAAGTCGCAGGGCGTGAAGAAGGGCGACCGCGTCGTCATCTACATGTCGATGTCGGTCGAGGGCGTGGTCGCGATGCAGGCCTGCGCGCGCATCGGTGCGACCCACTCGGTGGTGTTCGGCGGCTTCTCGGCGCAGAGCCTGCGCGACCGCATCGAGGATGCCGGCGCGGTGATGGTGATCACCGCCGACGAGCAGTTGCGCGGCGGCAAGCAGCTGCCGCTGAAGGCGATCGTCGACGAGGCGATCGCGCTCGGCGGCTGCGACAGCGTCAAGAGCGTCATCGTCTACCAGCGCACCGGCGGCAAGATCGCGTTCGATGCTGCGCGCGACCGCTGGATGCACGAGCTGACGGCCGCGCAGCCGGTCACCTGCGAGCCGGAATGGGTCGGCGCCGAACACCCGCTGTTCCTGCTGTACACCTCCGGCTCCACCGGCAAGCCCAAGGGCGTGCAGCACTCGACCGGCGGCTACCTGCTGCATGCGGCGCTGACGACGAAGTGGACCTTCGACCTGAAGCCCGACGACATCTTCTGGTGCACCGCCGACATCGGCTGGGTTACCGGCCACACCTACATCGCCTACGGGCCGCTCGCGCTGGGCGGTACCGAGATCGTGTTCGAGGGCGTGCCCACGTACCCCGACGCCGGCCGCTTCTGGCGCATGATCCAGGACCACAAGGTCAGCGTGTTCTACACCGCGCCGACCGCGATCCGCTCGCTGATCAAGGCAGCCGAGAGCAATGCAGCCGTGCATCCGCGCAACTACGAGCTGGGTTCGCTGCGCATCCTCGGCTCGGTCGGCGAGCCGATCAACCCTGCTGCCTGGGAGTGGTACCACGAGCACATCGGCGGCGGCCGCTGCCCGATCGTCGACACCTTCTGGCAGACCGAGACCGGCGGCCACATGATCACGCCGCTGCCGGGCGCGACGCCGCTTGTGCCGGGCTCGTGCACGCTGCCGTTCCCCGGCATCATCGCCGCCGTCGTCGACGAGACCGGCAAGGACGTGCCGAACGGGCAGGGCGGCATCCTGGTCGTCAAGAAGCCGTGGCCGTCGATGATCCGCACCATCTACGGCGACCCGGAGCGCTTCAAGAAGAGCTACTACCCGGCCGACTTCCAGGGCCGCTACTACCTGGCCGGCGACGGTGCGATCCGCGACGAGAAGACCGGCTACTTCACGATCACCGGCCGCATCGACGACGTGCTGAACGTCAGCGGCCACCGCATGGGCACGATGGAGATCGAATCGGCGCTGGTGGGCTTCACCGACCTGGTGGCCGAAGCGGCGGTGGTCGGCCGCCCGGACGACACGACCGGCGAGGCGATCTGCGCGTTCGTCGTGCTGAAGCGCCCGCGTCCGAGCGGTGACGAAGCCAAGGCCATCGCGAAGCAGCTGCGCGACTGGGTCGGCAAGGAGATCGGCCCGATCGCGAAGCCGAAGGACATCCGCTTCGGCGACAACCTGCCGAAGACGCGCTCCGGCAAGATCATGCGCAGGCTGCTGCGCTCGGTGGCCAAGGGCGAGGCGGTGACGCAGGACACCAGCACGCTCGAAAATCCGGCGATCCTCGAGCAACTCGGCCAAGCCTACTGATCGGAAAAGACGAAGGCCCCGCAGGGGCCTTCTTCATCCAGCGGCCTCCGTGGAGCCGGCTTTGCCGGGCCACTGGAGGCGCCCCCTTGAGGGGGAGGGCGCGTCAGCGCCTTCGGGGGTGGGTCACTTCAAGCTCAGGATCCAGGTCACCAACTGCTTGGCCTCGGCGTCGGACACCTGCGTGTTCGCGGGCATCGGGACCGCGCCCCACACGCCGGCGCCGCCCTTGATCACCTTCGCCGACAGCTTGTCGACGGCGTCCTTCTGGCCGGCGTACTTCGCGGCGACCTCCTTGTAGGCCGGGCCGACCAGCTTCTTGTCGACGGCGTGGCAGGCCATGCAATTCTTCTTCTGCGCCAGCTCCGGGTTGGCGAAAGCCGGTGCGGCTGCCAGGGCGGAGAGGGCAACGATCAGCGAGAGCAGCGACTTCATGATTTCCTTCCGAAGGGGTGGGATACTGGAAACTCAACGAATTCTACGTGGCATGGTTGACCGTTGCCTCACGTAGGACAAGTCAAAAGATCGAGGGAAGCTCATGTATTTCGTCGTTTTGGGGGTGCTGCTGCTGGTGATGAAACTGGCCGAAGTGGGCCCGGCAGCCGAGTGGGGGTGGATCGCGATCCTGTGGCCCTTCGGCGCGGCCATTGCCTGGTGGATGTTTGCCGATGCGACCGGCTACACCAAGCGCAAGGAGATCGAGAAGATGGACGAGCGCGTCGCCAAGCGCCGCGAAGAAAGTCTCGCGAAGCTCGGCATGGACAAGCGCGGTCGCCGCAAGAAGCGGAAGGTGTGAGCCCCCCAGTCGCTGCGCTCCTGCCCCCAAGGGGCGCCACCCAGCGGCCCGGCAAAGCCGGTTCCGCGGGCGTTGCTTGATCGGTTGATCCTTTGCGCTGGCTTAATCCAGCTTGTCGAGCACCGCGCCCTGGCTGGCGCTGGCGGCATTCTTGAAGAACTTCGCCATCACGCCGCGCGTGTAGCGCGGCTTCGGCGGCGTCCAGGCGGCGCGGCGCTGCGCCAGCACCTCGTCGCTGACGTTCAACTGCAGCGTCAGCGTGTGGGCATCGATCGTGATCGAGTCGCCTTCATGCACCAGCGCGATGGTGCCGCCGGCGTAGGCCTCGGGCGCGACGTGCCCCACCACCATGCCCCAGGTGCCGCCGGAGAAGCGGCCGTCGGTGATCAGGCCGACCGATTCGCCCAGGCCCTGGCCGATCAGCGCGCCGGTCGGTGCCAGCATCTCGGGCATGCCCGGTCCGCCCTTCGGGCCAAGGTAGCGCAGCACCATCACGTCGCCGGCGACGATCTTGCGCGCCATGATCGCGGCCAGCGCCGACTGCTCGTCGTCGAACACCCGCGCCGGCCCGGTGATCACCGGGTTCTTCAGGCCGGTGATCTTCGCGACGCAGCCCTCGGGCGACAGGTTGCCCTTCAGGATCGCGAGGTGGCCCTCGGCGTACATCGGGTTGTCGATGGTGCGGATCACGTCCTGGTCGGCGCGCGGCACGTCGGGCACGTCGGCCAGGTTCTCGGCCACCGTCTTGCCGGTGATCGTCATGCAGTCGCCGTGCAGCAGCCCGGCCTTCAGCAGCACCTTCATCACCTGCGGGATGCCGCCGGCACGGTGCAGGTCGACCGCCAGGTACCTGCCCGAGGGCTTCAGGTCGCACAGCACCGGCACCTTGCGGCGCACGCGCTCGAAGTCGTCGATCGTCCAGTCGACGCCGGCCGCATGCGCGATCGCGAGGAAGTGCAGCACCGCATTCGTCGAGCCGCCGGTGGCCATGATCACCGCCACCGCGTTCTCGATCGATTTCTTCGTGACGATGTCGCGCGGCTTCAGGTCGGCCTTCACCGCCTCGACCAGCACGCGCGCCGCCGCCTTCGCGGTGTTGGCGGTCTCGTCGTGCGGGTTGGCCATCGTGCTGCTGAAGGGCAGGGCCATGCCCAGCGCCTCGAACGACGAGCTCATCGTGTTGGCGGTGTACATGCCGCCGCACGAGCCGCTGCCGGGGATCGCGCGGCGCTCGATCTCGCAGAAGTCTTCCTCGCTCATGTTGCCGGCGCTGAACTGGCCGACCGCCTCGAACACGCTGACGATGTTCAGGTCCTGGCCCTTGTAGCGCCCCGGCAGGATGGTGCCGCCGTAGACGTAGATCGCCGGCACGTTGGCGCGCAGCATGCCCATCATGCCGCCGGGCATGTTCTTGTCGCAGCCGCCGACCACCAGCACGCCGTCCATCCACTGGCCGCCGACGCAGGTCTCGATGCAGTCGGCGATCACCTCGCGCGACACCAGGCTGTACTTCATGCCCTCGGTGCCCATCGCCATGCCGTCGCTGATGGTCGGCGTGCCGAAGATCTGCGCGTTGCCGCCGGCCTCCTCGATGCCGGCCACCGCGGCGTCGGCCAGCTTCTGCAGGCCGGAGTTGCACGGCGTGATCGTCGAATGGCCGTTGGCCACGCCGATCATCGGCTTCTTGAAGTCGCCTTCCTGGTAGCCGAGCGCGTAGTACATCGAACGGTTCGGCGCGCGTGCGACGCCTTCGGTGATGTTCTTCGAACGGCGGTTGACGGGGCTGCTCATCGGGGTGTCTCCTGGCGGAATGCTCGGGGGGAGCGTGAGTATCGATCGCGTGCAGAATGTCGTCCAATATATCCAGCGTGGTGGATTGATATGTCTTGTGTATGAGTGACGAGCTGCGCATCGAGCTGCGCGCCTGGCGGCAGTTCCTGGTGCTGGCCGAGACGCTGCACTTCGGCCGCGCGGCGCAGCAGCTGAACATGACGCAGCCGCCGCTGACGCTCGCGATCCGGCAGATCGAGGCCCGGCTCGGCACGGCGCTGTTCGACCGCACGCGGCGCCGCGTCGCGTTGACGCCGGCCGGCGAGGCGCTGGTGTCGCCGGTGCGCCAGCTGCTGCAGCAGGCGGCCGCCCTGGGGGCGGTGGCCAGCGGCGCGGGCAGCGGGGCGGTCGGGCGGCTGCGGCTCGGCTTCGTCTCGACGGTGGGCTTCGGGCTGCTGCCGGGCTGGCTGCGCGATTTCCGGCTGGCCGAGCCGGGCATCCACGTCGTGCTGCGCGAAGCCACCACCGACGTGCAGCTCGCAGCACTCGCCCAGGGCGAGGCCGACGCCGGCTTCGTGCTGCACGCGCCCGGCATGCTGCCGGCGCCGGCGCTCGAGCACCTGTCGCTCGGCACCGAGCCGCTGGTGCTGGCGCTGCCGGCCGCCTCGCCGCTGGCGGGCGCGCGGCGGCTGTCGCTGCCGGCCTTGCTGGCGCAGCCGCTGATCATCTTCCCGCGGACGATCGCGCCGTCGATCCACGACGCGGTGTTCGCGTTCTACCACCGGCACGGCGCGACGCCGGTGATCGGGCAGGAGGCGATCCAGATGCAGACCATCGTCAACCTGGTGTCGGCCGGGCTCGGCCTCGCCTGGGTGCCCGAATCGGTGACCCAGCTGCGGCGCGATGGTGTCAGCTACCGRCAGCTGCCGCCGTCGCTGGCGGCGTCGGGCGGCGCGGCGCCACGCTCCGAGACCAGCCTGGTGTGGCCGCGCGATGCCGGGCCGGTGGTCGAGCGCTTCGTTCGCTTCGTGCGCACCTCGCTGGCGACCTGAGCTGGGGTATCGTTCGCCTGCTTCCGCATTGCCCTGGCCCTCCACACCCATGCTCGTTCACCCGAAAATCGATCCCGTCGCGCTGCAGATCGGCCCGCTGGCCATCCACTGGTACGGCATCACCTACCTGGTCGCCTTCGGGCTGTTCCTGTGGCTCGCGTCGATCCGCGTGCGGCAGACGCAGTTCGCGCAGGCCGGCTGGACGCGCCGCGATGTCGAGGACCTGCTGTTCTACGGCGTGCTGGGCGTCGTGATCGGCGGCCGGCTCGGCTACGTGCTGTTCTACAAGCCCGGCCACTACGCCGGCCATCCACTCGAGATCTTCGCGGTCTGGAAGGGCGGCATGGCCTTCCACGGCGGGCTGCTGGGCGTGATCGCGGCGATGGGCGTGTTCGCCTGGCTGCGCAAGCGGCCGTTCTGGCAGGTCACCGACCTGATCGCGCCGTGCGTGCCGACCGGGCTCGCGTCCGGGCGCATCGGCAACTTCATCAACGGCGAACTGTGGGGCCGCGTCACGTCGCCGGACCTGCCGTGGGGCATGGTGTTCTCAGGCGCAGGCGACGAGCCGCGGCACCCGTCGCAGCTGTACCAGTTCGGCATGGAAGGCCTGCTGCTGTTCGGCTTCCTGTGGTGGTTCTCGCGCAAGCCGCGGCCGATGGGCCAGGTGTCGGGCGCGTTCCTGATCGGCTACGGGCTGTGCCGTTTCACCGCGGAGTTCTTCCGCGAACCCGACGCGTTCCTCGGCTACCTCGCGCTCGGCATGAGCATGGGCCAGTGGCTGTGCGTGCCGATGATCCTCGCGGGCATCGTGCTGTGCGCCTGGTCGGCGCGGCGCGGCTTTCCGGCCGGCGAGAAGGTGGCGGCATGAGGCAGGTCTTCTTCGACACCGAGACCACCGGCCTGAGCCCGGAGTCGGGCGACCGCATCATCGAGATCGGCTGCGTCGAGATGGTGAACCGGCGCCTGACCGGCAACAACAAGCACTTCTACGTCAACCCGCAGCGCTCGAGCCATGAAGATGCGGTGAAGATCCACGGGCTGACCGACGAGTTCCTGGCCGACAAGCCGCTGTTCGCCGCGATCGCCGACGAGCTGATGGATTTCCTGGCGGGCGCCGAGATCGTCATCCACAACGCCGGCTTCGACGTCGGCTTCATGAATGCCGAGCTGCGCCGGCTCGGCCGCCGGCCGTTCGCGGAGTGCGTGGCGGGCGTCAGCGACAGCCTGCTGATGGCGCGCGAGATGTTCCCCGGCAAGTCGAATTCGCTCGATGCGCTGTGCAAGCGGCTGGAGGTCGACAACTCCAACCGCTCGCTGCACGGCGCGCTGCTCGATGCCGGCCTGCTGGCCGAGGTCTACATCAACATGACGCGCGGGCAGAACTCGCTGGTGATCGATGCGGGCGGCACGTCGTCGCACGACATCGTCGTCGCGGCGATCGACTTCAGCGTCTTCGACCTGCCGGTCATCGTCGCGAACGACGAAGAGCTGGCGGCACACGCGAAGCAGCTCGCCGATCTCGACAAGGCCTCCGGCGGCAAGACGGGGTGGCGCCAGCTTGTGGCATAATCCAGGGCTTCGCGACAAGGCAGCCATGTTGAAAACGCGAAGCCGGTGATCGCAAGACACTCGGGCGGTTAACTCAGCGGTAGAGTGCCACCTTCACACGGTGGAAGTCGCAGGTTCGAACCCTGCACCGCCCACCAGTCCGATCATCCGTGGCAAGAGACAGGCAGCAAGAACGAAGCAGCACGACGGTGCTGCTTTTTTTTGCCCATCGCGCCGCGGCAAGAGCCGCCATTCGCCGCAGATATAGTCAGACGGCATGTCCCGCAAACACCATTCCCTGACCCGCGCACTGGCCGCGTCGTGCGCCGCGCTCGCGTGCACCACCGTGCAAGCCGGCCCGCCGGAAGGCGACCTGTTCGGCTACAAGCTCGGTGCGCCGTACACCATCAGCGAGCTGACCCAGCAGCGCACACGCGTCTCGCCGATGGTCGAGATGATGATCGACAAGCCCGACAAGGCGCCCGACTTCAAGGCCATCGAGCTGCTCGCGACGCCGAAGAGCCTGACGCTGATCAGCGTGCACGGCGTCGCCGATTTCCCCGACGAGACCCAGGCGCGCGCCTTCGCGGCCCGCCAGTCGGCGCTGATCGCCGTCGCCTACGGCGACAAGTGCCCGAAGAGCCCGTCCTTCATGAACGACCTGCTGAAGCTGCTGTGCCCGGGCGGGCTGGAGCTGTCGGTGTCGTACTACCCGCCGGACGCCTCGCGGGCGCAGCACAAGGTGCACCTGGGTCTGCGGCTGGCACCGGACAGCGAGGCCGGGCGCCGCCTGAGCCGCCTGGCGCAGCAGGAATCGACCGCACCGTCGACCCCGCCGGCCCCCGATGTGGATTCGGCGCAACGCACCGACAAACCAAAAGCCGATACACCGGCCGCGAAGCAGTCGCCGCAATAGGCGCCCGAACGCCTCCTTTCTTCGCCGAGGCAGGCGTTCCAATCGCTCGGATTGGCAGGAAAACACCTTGCTATTTCCCGTGCGCAATCAATGACTTATCGACAGCCGATGGCCGTTTTGTAGCGAACGCCTACAAGTCTGTAACAAGACCTGAAACAGGTTGCACGTCGGATAAACCCTGATCCGCCCCATCGATTTTTCCGATGGATCGCCCGATCCCCCTCTACCACCCCCATGAACGAGGGGGTGCCGCCTCGCTTCCGGCACTTGCAAAAAGCCAAGACCTTGATCTGACCTCCCGTAACAGGCGACACCTCTGGTCGTTCAATGATTCGTCCCAGCCGTCGAAACAGGGATGCCCGATCGACGGGCGCAGGGATTGGCCCGGCGTTGAAGGTTGGCTAGAGGAGCTATTCGATGAGTTGGTTTCACAAGGTGTTGGGCGCGTTCTGCGTGACGGCCGTGCTGGCCGGATGCGGCGGGTCCTCGACGGATCAAGGGTCCGATGCGGCAGACGCCGCCGGCACGAGCGAATCGGCTGAAGCACTGCGCATTGCAGCCGCCGCCGGCACGCGCTACACGCTGACGGTGTCCGGCCAGGCCGGTGGCCTGATCGGCACCCAGCCCGCAGGCATCGTCTGCGGTGAAGGCAACACCCAGTGCACCGCGAGCTTCGCGGCCGGCACGCAGGTGATGATCGGCTCCCGCGCGAGCAGCGGCTACACCTTCAAGGGCTGGAGCGGCGGTTCGTGCTCCGGCACCGACTTCTGCTACGTCACGATGAGCCAGAACCGCACGGTGGTCGGCAGCTTCGTCTCGAACAGCACGCCCACGCCGACGCCGACCCCCACGCCGACGCCCACCCCCACCCCCACCCCCACCCCCACGCCCACCCCGACCCCCACGGTCACCTACCCGCTGGCGATCACCGTCACCGGCAGCGGCTCGCTCACCTCGAGCCCGGCCGGCGTGTCGTGCAGCGCGTCGTGCACCAGCGTCTTCTACTCGGGCACGCCGGTCACGCTGAAYCCGGCACCGGCTGCCGGCTACAGCTTCAGCGGCTGGAGCGGCGCCTGCTCGGGCACCGGCACCTGCACGGTGCAGATGAATGCGGCGGCTGCGGTCGGCGCCTCGTTCACCGCCACCTCCACCGGCGGCGGCTCGGGCGGCACCGGCGGCGGTACCGGCACGGCGCCGGGCACCGGCACCGGCAAGGCGTACTTCGTGGCGACCACCGGCAGCGACAGCAACGCCGGCACGCTCGCGGCCCCGTTCAAGACGATCAACAAGGCGGTCGGCCTGGCGGCTGCCGGCGACACCATCGACGTGCGTGCCGGCACCTACACCGAGAGCGTCGTGATCCGCCGTGCGGGCAGCGCCACGAAGTGGATCTCGCTGCGCGGCTACAACGGCGAGCGCCCGGTGATCAAGAGCACGAGCTCGGGCCCGACGGTCTACTTCTACAACTCCGCCTGCGATGAAGACGCGATCGGCGACGGCAGCGGCAACACCGACTGCTACCCGATGTACTGGGTGGTGCAGGGCCTGGAGATCCAGGGCAGCGCCGCCGGCGGCAGCGACGGCAACGCGATCAAGATCGACACGCCGAAGGTCAAGCTGGTGGGCAACCGCCTGTGCTGCAGCGTCGCCGACATCGTCAAGCTGGTGCGCACCTCCAACGACGTGGAAGTGCTGGACAACGAGATCTGGCAGGACGCTTCGAAGGTGCAGCCGGGCAGCAACGCCCAGGGCGTGGACATCGTCGGTGCGGACCGCGTCCGTGTCGCCGGCAACTACATCCACGACGTGCCGGACATCGGCGTCTATGCCAAGGGCAATGCACGCAACCCGATCTTCGAGAGCAACCGCCTCGTCAACATCGGCAACTCGGCCAACGGCCATGCGCTGATGCTGGGCCAGGAGACCGACGACTACCGCCTGGTCGACGGCCTGTACGAGACGTATGACGGCATCGTCCGCAACAACGTCGTGATCGGCTCCACCTGGGCCTGCCTCGCGACCTCGTCGTCGAGCAACGCCCGCTTCTACAACAACAGCTGCTACGACACCGGCAAGCTGATGCACGGCTCGATCTTCCTGTCCAACGAGTCGGAAGTCGGCCAGGCCGGCACCAACGTGTACTTCGGCAACAACATCATCTACGGTTCGTCGGCGAAGCCGGTGGTGAAGATCGGCTCCAACGCGCTGACCGACTACAAGACGCTGGTCTTCGACCACAACGTCTACTACTCGAGCAACGGTGCCCCGACCTTCACGTCCGACTCGTTCAGCAACGTCAACTTCGCGACCTGGCTGACCAAGTACAAGGCGCTGAGCGGGCGTGACGATACCGGCAGCAAGATGGCCGATCCGAAGTTCTCGACCACGACGGGCAGCACCCCGCTGACGCTGTCGACCGGCAGCCCGGCGATCGATGCCGGCGCGAGCCAGTCGCTGGCCCCGACCGACATCCGCGGCGTCTCGCGCGCCCAGGGTGCGGCCACCGACATCGGTGCCTACGAGTACTGATGCCTGACCTGGCGCCGGCGATCCTGCCGGCGCCTTCTTCGATCAACACATGCGGCCGATGCGGCCGCTCAGAGCCCAGCCCGGCGATCCACGCGATCGGGCCTGGACCGGGCTTGTCTGGAGCTAGTCAATGAACAGGGTGAACAAGGTGTTCGGTGCGATGTCGCTGGCGATGATGCTGGCGGCTTGCGGCGGCGGAAGCAGTGGCAACAACGCGACGAGCGCTGCCTCCGAAGTCGATCCCGAACTGGCAGCCGCCGGCGCCACCGAAAGTGCGCAGGCCGTCGGCGACAGCGCGTACTACACGGCGCGTCCGATCACGGTCACCGTGACCGGCCCCGGCATGGTGGGCAACATGGTGAGCGGCGTGCTCGGGCCGATGAACTGCGGCAACGGCGGCACGGTCTGCTCGGTGAAGTACACGAAGTACACCTCGGTGCTGCTGGGCGCGCTGCCCAACACCGGCATGGTGTTCCTCGGCTGGGGCGGCGCCTGCTCCGGCACGGCCAACACCTGCACGCTGAACAACAGCCAGTCCCGCGCGGTCACGGCCAAGTTCGGCCCGGCCGGCACGACGACCCCGCCGACGACACCCACCACCTACCGCCTGAACGTCAGCACCAGCGGCTCCGGCACGGTGACCTCGGGCGCCGGCGGCATCAACTGCGGCGCCGACTGCAGCGAAGACGTCACGCCGAACGCCGCGGTCACGCTGACCGCGACGCCGGCCGCCGGCTTCAAGCTGAGCGCCTGGGGCGGCGACTGCTCCGGCAGCGCCAGCACCTGCAGCATCACGATGAGCCAGGCGCGCGACGTGAGCGCGTCGTTCGTCGTCGCCGACACGACCGCGCCGACGGTGGCGAGCGCCACGCCCGGCGCCGGTGCCACCGACGTGGCCGTGACGACGCCGGTCAAGGTGACCTTCAGCAAGACGCTGGACTGCTCGACCGTCTCGGGCCAGACCTTCAAGGTCGGTTCGGTGTCGGRCACGATCGCGTGCAGCGGCAACACCGCCACGTTCACGCCGGTCGCGGCCCTGTCGACCGCCGCGCAGTACCCGGTGGCTTTGACCGCCGGCACGAGCGGCATCAAGGACACCGCCGGCAACGCGCTGGCCGGCACGACGAGCTGGAACTTCACGACGGCGGCTGCGGCCACGACCCCGCCCGTCACGCCTCCCACCACGCCCCCCGCGACCGGCGGTGCCTTCAGCTTCCTGGCCTACGGCGACAGCCGCTCGGGCAACGGCTGCGGCGGCAATGCCGTGCACATCGGCCTGGTGAACCGGATGGTCAATGAACCGGCCGCCTTCGTGTTCAACCTCGGCGACATGGTCACCGGCTACGACAAGTCCACCAACTGGGTGCAGCGCGGCGATTGCCCGAGCGACGCCTCGAAGGGCAGCTTCAAGGAAATCATCGCGCCGCTGCAGAACAAGACGCCGGCCGCCGGCCTGCAGACCTACTACTTCCCGGTGGTCGGCAACCATGACGACAACTACGGCGACGGCTGGTACCCGGACAAGTTCGGCAACGGCTACTGCGACGTGTTCGACCCGAAGAAGGTCGGCATCCCGAACCACACGCAGAACAAGGCCTACTTCAAGGACTGGACCACCTCGAGCGTCAAGCACTACACCGACGACCAGTTCTACCAGCTGGCCTGCGCGAAGACCCGCAGCGGCGTCTATCCGGACTACATGTACTACTCGTTCGACTACAAGGGCACGCATTTCGTGGTGCTGCGCCTGAACTCGGACTACTACGACGTGATGGAGTGCTCGAGCAACTGCACGGCCGCCAACGAAGGCAACTACGACGCGTACTACTACAAGCACCAGCTCGACTGGCTGCGCTACGACCTGGCGCAAGCCTCGGCCAACAGCGCGATCCAGAACACCATCGTGCTGATGCATGCGCCGCTGATCTCGTACTCCGACGGCCATGCGCCGAACGCCTCGTGGCCGACGCTGATCAAGGATTTCAGCAAGCACCCGAAGGTGAAGATGGTGATCTCGGGCCACAGCCACGTCTACGAGCGCTCGGTGCCGGTGTATGCCGATGCCGCGAGCCCGAACGGCGTGCGTGACGACGCGAAGGGCGCGGTCTACACCGTGACCGGCGGCGGCGGCTCGGCACTGGCCGGCTTCAACAACCTGGGCCCGCTGAACGCGAAGGCCACGGCGGCGTACCACTACATGCGCATCGACGTGGACGGCGGCAAGGTGAGCGTGAAGACGATCGGCCAGGACGGCGCGGTGCTCGACACCTTCTCGACGCGCTGATCCGCGGTATCCGACGAGGCCCGGCGGTGCGATGCACGGCCGGGCCTTCTTGCTTGTGGCAGCAATTCTCGAACCGGCCCGAGAGACGCTCAATGAAGCGGCGCCGGGGCCGAAAGAGGTCAGGTCACGCCGACCCCTTGCGATGGTGCAGGGCCGGACGTGGTTGGAGCAGGGACATGAAGAGTGTGAGCAAGATGGCCGGCGCGTGCATGCTGGCGGCGCTGCTGGCCGCATGCGGCGGTGGTGGTGGCGGTGGTGACGATGGAGCCGATGCGGCGGCGCCGGTCGCGCCCGTGTCGGTGCAGCCGCCGGTGGACGAGGCAGCGGCCCCGCCGCCGTCCCCGGTGACGGCAGAGGCCTCCGGCGGCGCCGAGCCGCTGACCGAGCTGGCCGAGAGCGTGGCCACCGACCCGTGGGTGCAGACCTGGGTCGACGCCGATCTGGACGCCTACTACCCGACGCGCCCGATCCGGGTCAGCGTCACCGGGCAGGGCACGGTCGGCAACGAGGTGCGCGGCACGGTGGGGCCGATGAACTGCGTGCAGGGCGGCAGCAGCTGCGGCGTCAGCTACACGAAGTACACGACGGTCGTGCTGACGGCGGTGCCGAAGGCCGGCCAGGTGTTCCGCGGCTGGAGCGGTGCCTGCATCGGCTCCGGCACGCGCAGCACCTGCGAGATCCGCAACTACATGCTGCACAACGTCGGCGCGACCTTCGCTCCGGCCTGAACCGCCATGCCGGCCTCTAAACTGGCGGCATGGCACCGACCTCCCCGACACCCGATCCCACCGGGCGCGCCGCCGAGCTGCGCACCCAGCTGAACCACCACGCCCACCTCTACTACGTGCTCGATGCGCCCGCGTTGCCGGATGCCGAGTACGACAAGCTCTTCCAGGAGCTGCAGGCCCTGGAGGCGGCGCACCCCGAGCTGCTGACGCCGGACTCGCCGACGCAGCGCGTCATCGGTGCCGTGCTGCCCGGGCTGACACCGGTGCATCACGTCGTGCCCATGCTGTCCATCACGACGGAGACGGACACGACCGAGGGCGGTGCCATCGCCTTCGACGCCCGCGTGCGCCGCGAGCTGGGGTTGAAGGAAGGTGACGCGCCCGTCGACTACAACGCCGAGCTGAAGTTCGACGGGCTCGCCATCAACCTGCGCTACGAGAACGGCGTGCTGGTCCAGGCGGCCACGCGCGGCGACGGCGAGACCGGCGAGGACGTCACGCACAACGTGCGCACCATCGGCCAGATTCCGTTGCGCCTGCAGGGCGACGCCCCGCAGGTGCTGGAGGTGCGTGGCGAGGTCTACATGCGCCGCGACGCCTTCGAGGCGCTGAACGAGCGCCAGCGCAGCAAGGGCGACAAGACCTTCGTGAACCCGCGAAACACCGCGGCCGGGGCGATCCGCCAGCTCGATTCGCGCCAGGCGCGCGACAAGCCGCTGAGCTTCTATGCCTATGGCCTGGGCGAGGTGCAGGGCTGGGCGCTGCCGGCGACGCAGTCGGGCCTGCTGGATGCGCTGGCGGCCTTCGGCCTGCCGGTCAATGACATGCGCACGGTGGCGAGCGGCACGGCCGGCCTCGTCGCCTTCCACCAGCGCGTGGCCGAGGCGCGCGACGGCCTGCCGTTCGACATCGACGGCGTCGTCTACAAGGTGAACTCGTGGGAGCAGCAGCAGAAGCTCGGCTTCAAGACCCGCGAACCTCGCTGGGCCGTGGCCCACAAATTCCCGGCCCAGGAGCAGGTGACGACCTTGCTGGCCATCGACGTGCAGGTGGGCCGCACCGGCAAGCTGACGCCGGTGGCGCGGCTGGAGCCGGTCTTCGTCGGCGGCACGACGGTCAGCAACGCGACGCTGCACAACGCCTTCGAGATGCGCCGCAAGGGCGTGCGCGTGGGCGACAAGGTCGTCATCCGCCGCGCTGGTGATGTCATCCCTGAAGTGGTCAGTCGAGTAACGGATGTTGCGATTGTTGGCCAGGCTCGCGCGGGGTTTGCGGCGGCGGATGTGGTGAGTCCGACTGCTCGCCATCCTTATGTACCGAACTTCCACATGCCGCGCGCCTGCCCGATCTGCAGGAGCGAAGTGGCCCGCGAGAAGGGCGGCATCGAATACCGCTGCACCGGCGGGCTCTTCTGCCCCGCCCAGCGCAAGCAGGCCCTGCTGCACTTCGCCGGCCGCCGCGCGATGGACATCGAAGGCCTGGGCGACAAGCTCGTCGAGCAGCTCGTCGATGCCGGCATCGTGCTGAGCCTGCCGGGCCTCTACAAACTGGGCGTCGCCAAGCTGGCCGCACTGGACCGCATGGCCGAGAAGAGCGCGCAGAACATCGTCGACGCGCTGGAGAAGAGCAAGGCGCCGACGCTCGCGCGCTTCCTGTTCTCGCTGGGCATCCGCCAGGTCGGCGAGACGACGGCCAAGGACCTGGCGCGCCACTTCGGCACGCTGGACAAGCTGATGAACGCCAGCGTCGAGCAATTGCTGGAGGTGCCCGATGTCGGCCCGATCGTCGCAGCCAGTGTCCACACCTTCTTTGCCCAGCCGCACAACCGCGAGGTCGTCGAGCAGCTGCTGGCGGCCGGCGTGCAGCCCAGGGAGAGTGTCGGCGAGGCCGACGACCGCCCGCGTCCGCTGCTGGGCAAGACGCTGGTGCTGACCGGCACGCTGCCCACGCTCTCCCGTGATGAGGCGCAGGCATTGATCGAGGATGCCGGCGGCAAGGTCAGCAGCTCGGTCTCGAAGAAGACGCACTACGTCGTCGCCGGCGAGGAGGCCGGCAGCAAGCTCGAGAAGGCGCGCACGTTGGGCGTCGAGGTGATCGACGAGGCGGCACTGCGCGCGCTGCTCGCGCAACCCGGGTGACAACCCGGGCTCAACCCCCACTTGTTCGCTTGTCACCTCCCAAAAGGCAGGGCGGTGGCAGAAGGCGGGTGCGGGGAGGCTGTGGAGCGCCAATAAGGGCGGGTCGCCGGAGCTGGCTGATTTCATGGCCCGCGTGCGCAGCACGCTTCGTGAACTGACTGTCGCCCACTGTCTGACCACAACGAACGAAGTGAGTGGAGGGAGTTTGGGCGACGGGCCATGAAATCAGTCAGCGCAGGGCAGTCCTCGCCCCGCGAGGGGCGAGGACCGACCCAACCGGCGCACCACAGCCTCCCCGCACCCGCCTTCCGCGCCTACGGTGCCGCGGCGTGCACGGCCATCGCGAGCAGCGCCAGGCACCACACGATCAACGCCCCGGCCGGCAGGTCGAACGCCGACGACAGCGCCAGCCCGATCGCATACCCGAGCACCCCGATGCCATAGGCCAGCGGCAGCCGCCGCGCCTCGCGGTGCTTGCGCGTGCCCAGGCTGGGCACGATCAGCGTCGCGAACACCAGGTAGACGCCGACCAGCTGCACCGAGACCGTGACCGCCAGCGCGAACAGCAGGTAGAAGCCCGCTCGCTCGACCAGCGCGCGCGCACCGAACCACAGCCCGAGGATCGCGAGCGTCGCCACCAGCGGGATCGCGAGCTGCGTGTAGCTGACCCACAGGATCTGCCCGGCCAGCAGGTCGCGCAGGTGCTCGCCGCCGTGCGGGTTCTTCGCGAGCAGCAGGATGCCGGCGGTCGCGGCCAGCACGAACAGCACGCCGATCTGCGCCTCCTGCACGTCGGGCCATTTCTTCTCGGTCCAGGTCAGCAGCAGCGCGCCGGCCAGCGCGGCCAGCGCCGCGGCCACCTGCACCTGCCAGCCGCCCGGGTCGATGTCGAGCAGGCCGGCGACGATCACGCCGAGTGCTGCGATCTGCGCGATCGCGAGGTCGATGAAGACGATGCCCTTGCGCAGCACCTGCGCACCCAGCGGCACGTGCGTCGCGACGACCAGCAGCCCGGCCGCGAGCGCCGGCGCGAGGATCGCGAAATCGATCGGTGCCACCGTCATTTGGTGTTGTCCATCTTTGCGCCTTCCAGCAACAACGCAACGCTGCTGTCGAACAATCCGAACAGGTCGCCCGCCTTGTCATTGCCGCCGACGGTGAACGGCAGCGCGACGGCCGGGATCTTCGCGTGCTCCGACAACCACTTCGATGCGCGCGGGTCCTCGTAGGCGGCCCGCACCACCATYTTCGCCGGCTGCTGCGCGAGCTGCGCGCTCAGCTCGGTGAGGTGGCCCGCGCTCGGCTCGACACCGGGCTTCGGCTCCAGCGTCCCGATCTCGCGCACGCCGAGCCAGCTCCACAGGTAGCCCATGTTCTTGTGGTGCGCGACCACCACCACGCCCTTCAGCGGCAACGCTCGCACCTCCCAGCGCTGCAGCGCCGCGGCCCAGCGGGTGTTGAAGTCCTGCAGGCGCTGCTGATAGGTGGCGGCGTTGGCGGCGTCGAGCTGCGCCAGGCGCGCACCGAGCGCCGCCGCCACCTTCGCGATGTTGCGCGGGTCCTGCTGGATGTGCGGGTTGCCCTGCGCGTGCACGTCGCCGTCGCCGCGGTCCAGCCGCGTCGGCACCTCCAGCGGCGTGACGAAGCGGCCGGCCTCGAACATCGCCGGCGCGCCGGGCGAGAGCTTCGCGTTGCCCGATTGCTGGATCAGCACCGGCAGCCAGCCGATCTCCAGCTCCATGCCGGTGCACACCAGCAGGTCGGCACCGCGCACGCGCGCGATCAGGCTGGGCCGGGCCTCGATGTGATGCGGGTCCTGCAGCGCGGTGGTGGCCGACGACACGTTGAGCTTGTCGCCGCCGAGTTCCTTCGCGAGGGCGGCCCATTCGGGCTCGCAGGCGACGACGTTCAGCGCGGCCTGCGCGTTCGCTGCGAGGCCGGCGAGCGCGGCGAGCAGCAGGGGTTTCAGGAAGGAAGTCATGCGGTGTCCTAGAACGAGTGGGCACCATGGGCACCGAGGCTCATGATGTATTGGAGGAAGAGCTGCCGGTCGGTCACGTCGCCGCGGCTGCGGTCGCTGGCGAGCTGCAGCCGGAAGCGGCTGAATTCCGACAGCGAGTAGTCGGCCATCAGCGTGCTGCGCGTCGGCGTCGCGCGCTGCAGCACCGGCAGGTCGGCGGCGGCCAGCGTGCCGTTGTCGACCAGGCCGATCGCGAGGCTGCCGGCATCGAGCCGGTCGTACCTTGCGCCGACCCGCCACTGCGGCATGAACTGCCAGACGGCCTGCAGGTACCAGCCGCTCTGCGTGCTGCTGAAGCCGCCGATCGCCGCGGCCTGGGCCAGCGTGCCGTCTTCGGTACGGCGGAAGTACTCGCCCTGCAGCTTCAGGTTCTCGCGCGTCGCGTTGCCGCCCGGCGCCCATTTGTAGATCGCGTCCGCCACCCACGTCCTGCTGCGGCCGCTGAACGAGGCGCCGTGGTCGTCGCCGTTCGCGTCGAGGTCGTCGTAGCGCCGGTCCTGCGCGCGCTGGCGCAGGTAGGACAGGCCGGCGCGCCAGCTCGCGCTCTCGCCGAGGTCGTCGCCGACGTGCGCGAACAGCGCGGCCGAGCCGATGCCGTTGCGGCCGGTGTCATTGCCGGGGAAGGTGGCGCCGGAACCGATCTCGGCGCCGAGTTCGACGAAGCGCTCCGTGGGTGCGAGCCAGTGCAGGTGCAGCCCGTCGGTCTTCAGCGGGCCGCCGAAGAAGGCCTGGTAGGCGAGCGGCGCATCGACGAAATCCCAGGCATGCGCATGCTGGCTGTTCAGGTAGCCGATCGACGACAGGAAGCGCCCGCCCTTCAGCGTGGCACCGTCGAACAGGCCCTGGCGCTCGAACACCGCTTCCTCGACGCTGACGCTGTCGTCGCCGGTCAGCGAAAACGTCAGGTGGCCGCTGAAGGTCGGGTCGATGGTCGCGGCGAGCCCGAGTTCGGATTCGCCGAGCTGGAAGCTGCGCTTGCCGGGGCCGACCTCGCCGCCCGAGGGCATGAAGCCCTGGATGCGGTAGCGGGCAGGGTCCTGCGACAGGTTGGCGTAGGTGCCGTTGAGGATCAGCGAGATCGCCGGGTTGAAGGCCGATGCCGACGTGGCCGCGGCAGGGGCTGGCGCGGGGGGCGGTGCTTCGGCAGGCGGGGCGGCCGGCGCCGCCTGCTGCAGTTGTTGCAGCTTCTGCTCCAGCGCCTGCATCCGGGCCTCGTAGGACTGGCGCAGGTCGGCGATGTCTTTCTTCAGCTGCTCGACGTCCGATGCCGGGTCGGCGAGCGCGTTCGGGGGCCAGGCCAGCGCGGCGGCCAGGCCCAGCGAGGAGCCCAGCCCGGCGGCCCAGGTGCGGTGGAGTTGCATGGGGTGCGTCCTGCAGACGGTCTGCGGGTGATCGGGCGCCGGCAGGGCCCAGGAGGCGCGCCGACGGCGAAGACGGATCAGGCGTGCAGCGTCGGCGGGCCGCGGGCGCGGGTGGCGACCGGTGTGGCGCCGTCCCGCGCATCGGGCGGCAAGGGGGCGGCCGGCGGTGGGGTGACGGCGGGCGCCGTCCAGTCGAAGTGCGTCGGCATCGCCGCATCGAGCTGCGCGAACGCGAGGCAGGCGTCGCAGACCTTGTCGGATTGCGTCTGCCGCTCCTTGCCGGCCTGGGCGTGCCCGGGCGCGGGCAGCCCGTGCGACAGCGCATGCGCGAGCCACAGCTGCGGGGTCAGCAGGACCGACCCGACGAGCAGGGCAAGGCGAAGGAAGCGCAGGAGGGCCATCGAGGGTGTCGCGCGAGAGCGCACGCAGCGCCCGGAAAATAGCACACGCCGGCAGGGCGGCGCGCGATTCACGACAATGCCGGGTCGATGCGACGACTTTGCAAAGGACGCTGACCGATGACCGTGCGCGAGATCCTCAAGATGGGCGACCCCCGGTTGCTGCGCATTGCGCCGCCGGTGCCGCGCGAGCAACTGGGCAGCCGCGAGCTGCAGCAGCTGATCGACGACATGTTCGACACGATGCACCATGCCAACGGGGCCGGGCTCGCGGCGCCGCAGATCGGCGTCGACCTGCAGCTCGTGATCTTCGGCTTCAAGAACAACGCCCGCTACCCCGATGCGCCCGCGGTGCCGGAGACGGTGCTGATCAACCCGACGATCGTGCCGCTGTCCGACCTGCGGGAAGAGGGCTGGGAAGGCTGCCTGTCGGTGCCGGGGCTGCGCGGCATGGTGCCGCGCCATGCGCGCATCCGCTACACCGGCCTCGACCCGCAAGGCAACCTGATCGACCGCGAGGCCGAGGGCTTCCATGCCCGCGTCGTGCAGCATGAATGCGATCACCTGATCGGCAAGCTCTATCCCACACGGATCGAGGACTTCAGCAAGTTCGGGTTCACCAGCGTGCTGTTCCCGGACCTGGACCCGAACGACGACGACTGACGGCTTTTCGCCGGCCGTTTGCGAAGAAAGGTTTCTGCGGTCAGCCGCGTCACGGTCTGACACGTTGTGCCCCCTGGAACCTCACCGGTTCCACGCGGTCCCACCGGACCGTGACCATGCAACGTGAGGAGCTCGCCGTGCCGAACAGCACCCGAATCGCTACATCCGCCCGCATGGGCGCCTGGTCTGCACGCTGGCTGGGCTTCGTGGCTGGCCTGATGCTGATGTCCGTGCTGGCGGTGTTCGCGCAGCCCGCGCGGGCCGCCGACGAAGACCCGCCGGGCCGTGTCGGCCGGCTGTCCGAAGTCGACGGCGCCGTCTGGGTCTATGCCCCCGAGAGCGCCGAATGGATCGCCGCGGCGCGCAACCGGCCGGTCACCACCGGCGACCGCCTGTCGACCGAGAAGGATGGCCGCGCCGAGATCCGCATCGGCTCCACCACGCTGCGCATCGCCGCCAACACCGAGGTCGAGGTGCTGCAGCTCGATGACAACCACCTGAGCCTGCAGCTGCTCAGCGGCAGCCTGTCGGCGCGGCTGCGCACCCGCGAATCGGCCAGTGAATTCGGCGTGGCCACCGGCGAAGGGCGCTTTCGCACCGACCGCACCGGCAGCTACCGCTTCGACCGCATCGACGACACCAGCCAGGTCACCGTGGTGAGCGGCCAGGCGCAGTTCGAAGGCGACCGCACCGCGTTGACCGTGGTGCCCAATCAGCGTGCCGAGTTCTGGCGCGACAAGCCCGAGGCGCCGACGCAGTACAGCATCACCGACCCGGTGCGCGACCCGTTCTCCGACTGGGTGGCCTCGCTCGACCAGCGCGACGAGCGCAGCGTCTCGACCCGCTACGTCTCGCCCGAGATGACCGGCGTCGAAGACCTGGACCGCTACGGCCGCTGGGAGCAGAGCCCCGATTACGGTGCGATCTGGATCCCGCGCAACGTGGCACCCGACTGGGCGCCGTACCGCATGGGCCACTGGGCCTGGGTGAACCCGTGGGGCTGGACCTGGGTCGACGACGCGCCCTGGGGCTTCGCACCGTTCCACTACGGCCGCTGGATGTGGCACCGCAACGCCTGGTGCTGGACGCCGGGCACMTACATCGCGCGGCCGGTGTATGCACCGGCGCTGGTGGCGTGGGTGGGCGGGCCGAACCTGAGCCTGTCGATCTCGGTCGGCAACTCGCCGTCGGTCGGCTGGTTCCCGCTCGCGCCGCGCGAGGTCTACGTGCCGGGCTACCGTGTCAGCCCGCGCTACATCCGCAACGTCAACGTGACCCACGTGACCAACATCACCAACGTCACGAACATCATCAACAGCCCAGGTGCGGTGGTGCAGCAGACGAACTACATCAACCGCGGCATGCCGCATGCGGTGACGGTGGTGCCGGCGGTGGTGATGGAGCGCCGCCAGCCGGTGGCGCCGGCGATGACGCGCGTCAACGACCGCGTGCTGCGCGACATGGGGCGCGAACGGCCGCGCGTCGACGCGCCGGTGGCGATGCCGATGCCTGCGCGGGGCGAGGCCGGCGGGCGGCGCGTCGAGGATCCGCGCACCGGGCGCGTCAGCTTCGCGCCGAACCCGCAGCAGCCGGTTCCGCCGCCGCCGGGGCGCCGCGAGAACAACGGCGCCAACCTGGGCAGCACGCTCGTGCCCGGCAACGGCGCAGGCCGTGGCGACAACGGGCGCGACAACGGGCGCGACAACGGGCGCGACAACGGGCGCGACAACAACGGGCGCGGTGACAACAACGGCCGTGGCGAGAACAACGGCCGCGGCGATGGCGGCTGGGGCCGGCCGGAGCGGCCCGGCACGCCGGTGGCGCAGCAACCGCAACAGCAGCCGCAGCAACCTCAGCTGGGGCAGGCGCCGCAACAGCAGAGTCCGCAACCGCAGCAACAGCCCGGCTACACGCCGCGCCCGCGTCCGGGCCGTGACGTGCCCGATGCCGGCCAGCAGCCCGGCGGCAACCGCCCGCCGGTCGCGAACGCCACCCAGCCGCAGGCGCCGTCGGTGAACACGCCGGAGCGCCGTCATCCGATGCCGGTGAACCAGGAAGGCGAATCGCGGGGCCGTCCGCGGGTTGACCGCGGCGAGCGGCCTGCACCGGTCGGCGGCCAGCCGCAACTGCAGCCGCGCCCGGTGCCTCAGCAGCAGCAACCGGCGCAGCCCCAGGTGCAGCATCCGGCCGCGCCCCAGGTGCAACCGCCGCAGGCGCCGCAGCGTCCGCAACCGCAGGCACCGCAGCCGCCCCAACAGCCCCAGCAGCCGCCGCGCGTGCCCGAGGTGCGTGTGCCGCAGCAGGCGCAACCGCGCCAGGAGCAGCCGCGTGTCGAGCAGCGGCAGGAACGCCAGGACCGACCCGAGCGCCGCAACGAGCGCGAGAGCAACCGCTGAGGGTCAGCCGAGCATTGGTTTGAGGGCCGCCCAGACGTTGTTCAGCATCGTCGGGTGGGCCTTCGCGATCGGGTGGATGCGGTCGGGCTGGAACATCGTGTCGGCCTGCGGCGAATCGGCCACGCCTTTCAGCAGGAAGGGCACGAGGGCGGTGTCCTCCGTCTTCGCGACCTGGGCGAACAGCGCCGCGAAGTCGGCGCCGTACTGCCGCCCGTAATTCGGCGGCACCTGCATCCCGACCACCAGCACCTTGGCGCCGGCCTGCTTGGCGGCGCGCACCATCGCGAGCAGGTTGTCGCGCGTCATCGCGAGCGGCAGGCCGCGCAGCGCATCGTTGCCGCCGAGTTCGATCACGACGATGCCCGGCTGGTGCTGCTTCAGCAGCGCCGGCAGGCGCGAGCGGCCGCCGGAGGTGGTGTCGCCGCTGATGCTCGCGTTGACGACGGTGGCGGCGATCTTGTCGCGCACGARGCGCTCGCCGAGCAGGGCGACCCAGCCTTCGCCGCGCTGCAGGCCGTACTCGGCCGACAGGCTGTCGCCGAGCACCAGCACGCGGCGCGGCGTGGCGGCGTGAGCCCCCGGCAGCGCGCTTGCCGTGGCAAGCAAGGTACAGTGAACCAGCAACGCGCGTCGCGTRAGCCGTCTACCTGCAGAAGCATTCATGTCCGAATCCATCATTTCCGTCGAGCGCGTCACCAAGCAGGTGCAGGACTCGACCGGTGTGCTGACCATTCTCCACGAGATCGACTTCGCGCTCGCCGCGCGGCAATCGGCGGCCATCGTCGGTGCGTCCGGCTCGGGCAAGAGCACCTTGTTGTCGATCATCGCGGGCTTGGACACGCCGAGCACCGGAACGGTTCGCCTGGCCGGCCACGATCTTTTCGCGCTCGGCGAGGACGCGCGCGCCGCGGTGCGTGCCGCGCAGCTCGGCTTCGTGTTCCAGAGCTTCCAGCTGCTGGGCAACCTGAATGCGCTCGAGAACGTGATGCTGCCGCTGGAGCTGCAGGGCCGCAGCGATGCGCGGGCCCTGGCCACCGAGATGCTGCGCCGTGTCGGGCTGGGTGAGCGGCTGTCGCACTACCCGAAGGTGCTGTCGGGCGGCGAGCAGCAGCGCGTGGCGCTGGCGCGCGCCTTCGTCGTGAAGCCGGCGGTGCTGCTGGCCGACGAGCCCACCGGCAGCCTCGATTTCGCGACCGGCGAGAAGGTGATGGAGCTGATGTTCGAGCTGAACCGCGAATCGGGCACGACGCTGGTGCTCGTCACGCATGACCGCAGCATCGCGGCGCGGTGTGACAGGCAGCTGCACATCGAGGCGGGGAGGTTGAATCAGCAGGTTCTTGCGTAGTTCTGTGCTTGCAAAGGCGCGTGGGGGGAGGCTGTGGCTCGCCGGCCGGTGCGGTCATCGCCCCTGGCGGGGCGATGACTTCCCTCCGCTGACTGGTTTCATGGCCCGTCGCCCAAACTCCCTCCGTTCGCTTCGCTCACTGTGGTCAAACAGTGTGCGACAGTCAGTTCACGAAGCGTGCTGGCGCACGCGGGCCATGAAACCAGCCAGCTCCGGCGCCCCGTCCTGATTGGCGCTCCACAGCCTCCCCCCACGCGCCTTTGYGCCACCGCCCAGCTACTTTTTAGGTGACAAGCGAACAAGTGAGGGTTGATGCCCGGGCTGTCACCCGGGCCTGTTCTCCGCACGCATCGAGCCACTGGTTCGGCAAAGGCGGGGGCGGGGGGTGTGGGGAGCGCCAATCAGGACGGGGCGCCGGAGCTGTGCAGTTTGATGGCCCCGCGCGMAGCGCGATCGTGAACTGACTGTCGCCSACTGTTTGACCACAACGAACGAAGTGAGTGGAGGGAGTTTCGGCGACGGGCCATCAAACTGCGCAGCGCAGGGGAGTCGACGCGCCCTGCGCGGCGACCGCACCGGCCGGCGAGCCCCACACCCCCCGCTCCCGCCTTTGCTCGCGCCCATGCGAGAAAGAACCTACGAGCCTGTCCAGCAAAGGTACTTGGTGTGCATGTAGTCGTCCAGCCCGTAGCGTGACCCCTCGCGACCGTAGCCTGATTCCTTGACGCCGCCGAACGGCGCCGCCTCCGACGCGAGCACGCCTTCGTTGATGCCGACGATGCCGCATTCCAGCGCATCGGCGACGCGCCACACCCGCGCGATGTCGCTCGAATAGAAGTACGCCGCCAGGCCGAACGGCGTGTCGTTGGCCGCCGCCACCACCTCGGCCTCGCCGTGGAACCGGGTCACCGGCACGACCGGCCCGAAGGTCTCCTCGCACGAGCAGGCCATCGTCGAATCGGCATCCACCAGCAGCGTCGGCGCGTAGTAGTTCGGGCCGTCGCAGCGCGCCGAGTGCAGGCGCTCGCCACCGACGATCACGCGGGCGCCGCGCGCCACCGCGTCCTGCACATGCTGCTCGATCTTCTGCACCGCGCGCGCGTTGATCATCGGGCCGATCTGCGAGTCGGCCTCGGTGGCCGGGCCGACCTTCAGCGCGGCGACGCGCGCCGCCAGCTGGCCGACGAAGCGGTCGTGCACCGCGTCCTGCACGAAGACGCGGTTCGGGCAGACGCAGGTCTGGCCGCCGTTGCGGAACTTGGCGGCCATCAGGCCGTCGACCGCCGCATCGACGTCGGCATCGTCGAACACGATGAAGGGTGCGTTGCCGCCCAGCTCCAGCGACAGCTTCTTCAGCGTGCCGGCCGACTCGCGCGCCAGGTGCTTGCCCACCGGCGTCGAACCGGTGAAGCTGATCTTGCGCACGCGCGCATCGGCCAGCCACACGTCGACCACCTCCGGCGTGCGCTGCCGCGAGGCCGTCACGATGTTCAGCACGCCGGGCGGCACGCCGGCCTGCTCGGCCAGGTGCACCAGCGCCAGCGAGGTCAGCGGCGTGTCCTCGGCCGGCTTGGCCACCACGGTGCAGCCGGCAGCGAGTGCCGGCGCGATCTTGCGGGCGATCATCGCGGCCGGGAAGTTCCACGGCGTGATCACCGCGACCACGCCGACCGGCTCCTTCACGACCATCATGCGGCGGCCCGGCACGGCCGCCGGGATGATGTCGCCGTAGCTGCGCGTCGCCTCCTCGGCGAACCACTCGACATAGCTCGCCGCATACAGCACCTCGCCGCGCCCCTCGGCCAGCGGCTTGCCCTGCTCGCGCGAGATCAGCCGCGCGAGGTCGTGCTGGTGCTCGACGATCAGCGCGTGCCAGCGCTTGAGCAGCTGCGCGCGCTCGCGGTTCGGGCGCGCGCGCCAGCCGGCGAAGGCCGCATGGGCGGCCT
>NZ_JBFUFQ010000059.1:0-30332 GCF_056403355.1 Rhizobacter sp. P2_H3
CGATGAGCCTGCCGGTGTTCGTCACGCCGCCGGCGGCGCGGCGCGACCTCGCCTGCACGCTGCAGCGCGACGGCGCGCAACTGCTCGCGCAGTGCGAGAACCGCGGCAGCGCCTATGCGCAGGTGCGCGAACTGCGCGTGTTGCGCGCGGGCCGGCCGCTCGCGCACTTCAACGGAGGCGCCTATGTGCTGCCGGGGGCCAGCCGCCCGATCGCGCTGCAGTCCGAACCCGACGTGGCGCCCGGACCGGCGCAGCTCGCGCTGCTGTTCGACGACGGCACGCGCCGCACCGACGAACTGGCGCTGCCGTGAGGCCGCGGCCCCGATGGACCGGCACGCGGTGCTGCGTCGGTCGGCTCGTGTCGCCTGGCTGGCAGGCGCCGTGACGGCGTGCGCGCTGCCGTCGCTCGCGCCACGCGATGCGCTGGCAGAAGCGATCGATGCGGGCGTGGATCGCGTGCCCGGCGAGCGGCTGATGCCGCTGGAGGTGCGCGTCAACCAGCAGCCGAGCGGCGGGTGGCTGCTGATGGAGCGCGCCGGTGTGCTGTTCGCCCCCGCGATCGCGTTCGACGAATGGCGGCTGAACCGGCCCGAGCTGCCGCCGCTGCGCGTGCGCGGGCAGTCCTGGTACCCGCTGTCGGCGTTGCCGGGGTTCGCGGCGCGCTTTCACCCGGCCGCGCAATCGGTGGACCTCGACTTCGCGCCGCAGGCCTTCGCGGCGACGCGCCTCACGCAACCCGCACCGAAGCGGCCCACGGTGTCGCCGGCCGAGCCGGCGCTCGCGCTGAACTACGACCTGAGCCTGACCCGCTCGGCGGCGCGCGGCGCGACAGCGCAGCAGGACCTGGGTGCGCTGGTGGAGGCCGCCGTGTCGGGCGACGCCGGCGTGCTGTCATCCAGCTACGCCGGGCGCAACCTCGCGGTGCGCGGCTTCGATGCCGCGCCGCGCTGGCAGCGCCTGGAAACGAGCTTCACGCGCGACTTCCCCGAGCCGCGCATCAGCCTGCGCCTGGGCGACCTCGCCACGCACGCCGGCGCGATCGGCCGGCCGGTGTTCTTCGGCGGCGTGCAGCTGTCGCGCAACTTCGCGCTGGAACCCGGCTTCGTCAGCCGCCCGATCCCGTCGCTGGCCGGCACCTCCAGCGCGCCCAGCACGCTGGAGCTGTACATCAACGACGTGCTGCGCCAGACCGGCAACCTGCCGGCCGGCCCGTTCACGATCAACGAACTGCCGCTGCCCGACAGCACCGGGCAGGTCCGCATGGTGGTGCGCGACATCCTGGGCCGCGAGACGGTCGTCGAGCAGAGCTTCCTGTCGAGCAACGCCATGCTGGCCGCCGGGCTGAGCGACTGGAGCGTGGAGGCCGGCGAGCTCCGGCGCAACCTCGGCCTGCCCGACGCTCGCTACGCCACCCGCTTCGGTGCCGGGCTGTATCGCCTGGGCCTGAGCCCCGACTGGACCGGCGAGCTGCGCACCGGCATCTCCCGGCCGCAGCAGGAGGCGAGCATCGCGCTCAGCCATGCCCACACGCCATGGCCGGTGCTGGTGCAGGCCGGGCTCTCGGGCAGCCGCAGCGCGCTGGGCCACGGTGCCGGCTGGCTGCTGAGCATCGAGCGCGCCGGCGTCGCGAGCGGCTGGTTGCTGCGCACCGAAGGCAACACCGCCGCCTGGCGCGGGCTGGGCCAGGACCTGCAGACGCCGCCGACACGCCGCCAGACGACCGCCAGCCACCGGTTGAACGCGGGGGCCTGGGGCAGCCTCGGGTTGAGCGTCGCGCAGACGGTGGCCGGCGACGGCAGCCGCTACCTCGCGGCCACCGCCGGGCAAAGCGTGCGCGTGGGCTACCGCAGCACGCTCAGCCTGGGCGTCACGCGGCTCACCGGCAACACCGCCGGCACGCGGCTGACGGCCACGCTGTTCGTGCCGCTCGGGCCGCGCAGCGTGCTCAGCGCGACGGCCGCGCACACGCGGCATGGCGACTCCGACACCACGGTGGGCCTCAGCGCCTCGCCGGACGAACCGGATGGCTGGGCCTGGCGCCTGCTGGCCGGCGAGCGCAGCAGCGCCGGGCAGGCCGAGGCCGGCCTGTACCGCGACGGCCCGCGCGGCAGCCTCGCGTTGGACCTGGGCCAGACGCGTGAGCTGCAAACGCTGCGGCTGGGCGCGCAGGGGGCCTGGGTAGCAGTCGATGGCGCGCTGTTCGCCACGCGGCGCAGCGGCCCCGCGATGGCGCTGGTGGAGGTGCCCGGCCAGCCCGGCGTCGGCGTGAGCCTGCTCGGGCAGGTCGCGGCCCGCACCGGCAGCGACGGACGGGCGCTGCTGCCGCAGTTGCTGCCCTACCAGGCCAACGCCGTGCGGCTCGACCCGTCGGACCTGCCGATCGGCGCCGAGCTCGATTCGGTGGAGATGTCGGCCGTGCCGGCGGCACGCAGCGTGGTGAAACTGCGCTTCCCGGTGCGCAGCGGGCGCGCCGCGCTGATCCGCGTGCGGCTGGAGGGTGGCGAAGCGGCGCCGCCGGGCGCCGAGGTCGGCATCGTCGGCGATCCGCAGGTGTTCTACATGGCGCGCCGCGGCGAGGTCTTCGTGACCGGCCTCGCGCCGGTGGCCACGCTGGTGCTGCGCTGGCGCGGGCAGTCGTGCGCGCTGGCGGTGCGGCTGCCGCCGGACGACGGCAACGACATCACGCGCCTCGGCCCGCTGACCTGCGCCGGGGTGTCGCCGTGATCCCGGGCCGGCTCGCTTGCGCGCTGGCACTCCTGGCCGTGCCGGCGTCGGTGCCGGGCGCGGTCAGTTGCGGGCTGACGGTGACCTCGCCGTCGGGCCGCGTGGCAGCGCCCGGCGCCCTGACGCTGGGCGGCACGCTGACCGTGCAGTGCACGAAGGCGGCCGACAGCCCGCTCACGAGCGCCTCGTTCAGCGCCACCGTGGGCTCGACGCACACGCTGGCCGCCGAGGACAGTGCCGGGCGCAACATCGGCTACGGCCTGTGGCAGGACGCTGCCGCGCKCACCCCATGGGGCAGCACCGCGCCGTACGCGATCAGCGGCAGCGTGGTCTTTGCCGGCGGCCCGATGGCGAGCACGCAACTGCCGTTCTACCTGGTGGCGCCCGCGCGGGCGCGCCGGCCGGCGGCCGGCAGCTACCGCGACACGCTGCTCGTCACGCTGGCCTACCACGCGGATGGCAGCTCGGCCATGGCCCGCGGCAGCACCGGCACCGGTTCCGGCAGCACCACCGGCGGCGTCACGCTCGACGTCCCGCCGGCCTGCAGCCTGTCGACGCCGACCGCCGTGACGCTGGACTACGTCGCCTTCCAGTCGGCGCCGGCCATCGCCACCAACAGCTTCACGGCGGACTGCAACACCGATTACGCGCTGGCGCTGGACAGCGGCGGCGGCATGCTGCTCGACCTGCCCTACACGCTGACGCTGGATGCCGTGTCCGGCACCTGGAACGGCCAGGTGCACGAGCACCACGTCACCGGCCGCATCGAGGCCGGACTGGCCGGCTCCTGTGCGACGGCGCCCTGCCAGGCGGCCCGGGTTCACGTGCTGACGATCAGCTATTGAGCGACCGGCAGGCGGCGGACCGGTTGAACGGTTGAATCGGACGCCCCAGCGGAGGGCCGGGAGGGAGGGACGGCCGCCCGACTCCGATACCCTTGCCCGCTGGCGAGGACCCCCCATGTCGACTCTTCTCAGATCGGCCCGAGACAGGGCTGACGGATCCGGCAGTACCGATATTCCCAAGGCACGCAGCCGCCCCCGCATCGGTGCGGCGGCGCCGCCGCGCATTGCGCTGGTCTGCGTGCTGCTCGCGCTGCTGCTGCTGGCGCTGGATTTCAAGGTCGGCCACCGGGTCGCGGAGCTGTACGGCCCGGCCGCCCTGGCGCTGCGCCCCGACGGCACGCAGGCCTGGCTGGCCGTCGACGACGAGATCTGGTCGTTCGATGCCAAGGGGCACCGCGGCACGCGCGCCCGGCTGGCGGAGATCGGCCTGCCGGGCCGCGTCTACAGCCTCGACTGGCACCCGGCCGCCGGGCTGCTCGCGATGCGGCTCGACAACGAGCCGGCCATCCACCTGCTCGACCCCGCCACGCTGCTGCCGTCCAGCACCATCACGCTGCAATGGCCGCCCGAGCTGGCGGAGCATGCGAGCCGCGCGGTGCACCTGGCGTTCGCCGACGACGGGCGCATCGCGGCCTCGACCGGCGGCGGCCACGCGGTGGCGCTGTTCGACCGCGACGGCCGCTTCCTCGCACGCACCGTGCTCGGGATGTACCGCTTCACGAACGGCCTGTGGTGGAACGGCGACGCGCTGTGGACCACCGACACCAACGGCCTGCAGCTGAAGCGGCTGGACGGCCGCACGCTCGCGCTGCAGCAGGCGGTGGACGTGCCGGCGCCGCGCGGCACCCGCTACCTGGGCCTCGCGCGGTCGCATCCGCCGCAGGCCACCGAGGTCAATGAGCCGCTGCCGCTGGCCACCGTGATCCGCTTCGGCAACGACCGCATCGTCGGCGTGGTGGCCGACATCCTGCCCGGCGGCGGCGAGCTGCTGTTCTCGCAGACCGAGCGCATGGAGCCGCGCGACCTCGGCTGGCTCGGGCGCGACCTGCTGGTGGTCGACGGCCAGAGCCGCTCGGTGCTGCGCTGGAGCGTGGCGCACGAGCCGCTGCCGCCGTTCGGCGATGCCGACAGCYGGCGCGAACTGCAGGAGGCGGCGCAGCTGCAGCAGCGGCTGACGTGGCTGCACCAGGCGCTGGTCGCCGCGGCCATCGGCGGCGTGGTCGCCGCGATCACGCTGGTGTGGCATGCGCGCAGCGGCAGCCGCTCGCGGCGCCGCATCGCGGCCACGCCGCACTGGTGGGCCGTGCTTGCCTCGGCGCTGCTGCCGGGGCTCGGCCAGTGGATGCGCGGACGCAATCCGATGGCGCTCGCCTGGTTCCTCGTGTGGTCGGTCTACACGCTGTCGATCAGCGTGCCGGTGCTGTGGAACCTGCTCGGGCCGCGCAGCGACGTGTCGGTGCAATACGCCGCCGACGTGCTGGCCGTGCAGCTGCTGATCACCGCGTTCGCGGCGCTGGAAGCGGCTCGGCGCTGAGAGGCTGGCCCGTTCGGCCGTCCCGGCGTCCACCATCTGGAGGATGACGGGCGCGCCGTTCCGGGGCACCGTGCCCGTGCGTGACAACCGGGAGAGCAGCATGCGCGTGCGCAACGAGAACGGCGGCCTGACCGCGATGGCCGTGGCAGGCACCTACGTGGTGTTGCTGGGCTGGGACATGCCCGAGGCGGCGATGCTCGCGCAAGGCGTGCTGGGCTTCGCGGTGCGGCGGCTGCGCGAGCGCGACGGCGAGCGCATCTGGCTGTCGGGCATGAAGACCTTCGAGCAGGTCGAGCCGTACCCGGTGCCCGGCGAGCCGGTGACGAGCTTCCTGCACCCGCTGCAGACCTTCCAGTGGGCGGACTACAGCGCCTCGCCCGACGAGCGCTACGTCTACACGATCGTCGCGATGAGCGGCAGCCCGGGTGCGCTCGCGCGCGGGCCCGAGGTCGACCTGGCGGTGGCGACCGAGCGCGTCGACCAGGGCAGGCACGCGGTCTTCTTCAACCGCGGCGCGATCGCCTCGCAGGAGTACGCGCGGCGTTTCCAGAACCGGCGGCCGGACGAGGTGGGGCCGTCGGCGTTCAACTGGCTGTCGCGCGGGCTGGTCGAAGGCCTGGAGAACTACATCGCCCAGGCCCAGGCCGGCGATGAACTGCTGGGCGCGTTCTTCGAGTTCAAGAGCCCGCGCATCTACACCGCACTGAAGGCCGCGAAGGCGCGCGGCGCCGTCGTCTCGGTGCTCTACGACGGCGACAGCCAGGGCGAGGGCAACGAAAAGGCGCTGGAAGGCCAGGGCATGGACGGCATGGTCAAGTCGCGCGAGCACTCGGGCGGGTTCGCGCACAACAAGTTCCTGGTGCTGCGGCAGGCGGGCGTGCCGAAGCAGGTCTGGACCGGCTCCACCAACCTGAGCGTGAACGGCATGTTCGGCCATTCGAACAATGCGCACATCGTGCGCGACGACGCGATCGCGGCCCGGTACCACCAGTACTGGCTGCTGCTCGACCGTGACGAGACGCGCAAGCCGACCGCGACGAAGGACGAGGCCCTGTCGCCGCTGCCGGCCGACGGCTCGCCGCTGGACGCGTTGTTCTCGCCGCGGCTCGGCCTGGAGGCGCTCGACTGGTACGCGGGCCTGGCGGCCGGTGCGCAGCGCGGCGTGTTCATGACCTTCGCCTTCGGCATGAACAGCCGCTTCGTGCCCTCGTACGACAAGACCGACGGCGTGCTGCGCTTCGCGCTGATGGAGAAGAAGGGCACCGGCAAGACCTACAAGGCGCAGGCCGCCGAGGTCGACCGCATCCGCCGGCATCCGAACGTGACGGTGGCCGTGGGCAACCGGGTCGAGCTGAACCTGTTCGACCGCTGGCTGGCCGAGCTCGACCGCATCGCCGACGAGGCGCACGTGCTGTACGTGCACACGAAGTACATGCTGGTGGACCCGCTCGGCGACACGCCGACCGTGGTGGTGGGCTCGGCCAACTTCTCGGCGGCATCGACCACCGACAACGACGAGAACATGCTGGTGATCCGCGGCGACACCGCGGTGGCCGATGTCTACCTCGGCGAGTTCATGCGGCTGTTCACGCACTACGCCTTCCGCGAGTCGCTGCAGTTCAAGGACGCGACCTCGCCGGCGAATGCCTTGCTGCGCAAGTACCTGGTGCCGTCGCCGGACTGGATCCACGGCGGCGGCGGTGCGGGGCAGAGCTACTTCAAGGCGGGGTCGGACCGGGCGTTGCGGCGGGTGTATTTCTCGGGGCAGTAGGCGTGACGCGCGGCTAGATCGACATCCGGTCCCGCACGCCCTCGGCTTCCATGTTCTGCCCGCGCCCGCGCTGGATGATCTCGCCGCGCTCCATCACCAGGTACTGGTCGGCGAGCTCGGCCGCGAAGTCGTAGTACTGCTCGACCAGCACGATGGCCATCGTCTTGCGGTCGGCCAGCATGCGGATCACGCGGCCGATGTCCTTGATGATGCTCGGCTGGATGCCTTCGGTCGGCTCGTCGAGGATCAGCAGCTTCGGCCCGGCCGCCAGCGCGCGCGCGATCGCCAGCTGCTGCTGCTGCCCGCCCGAGAGATCGCCGCCGCGGCGGTTGATCATCTGCTTGAGCACCGGGAACAGCTCGAACAGCTCGGCCGGCACCGGCGTGCCGCCGCGCTTGTACGCGAGGCCCATGCGCAGGTTCTCGTCGACCGTCAGCCGGCCGAAGATCTCGCGGCCCTGCGGCACGTAGCCCACGCCCTTGCGCACCCGCTCGTACGGCGTGTCGTGCGTGATGTCCTGGCCATCGAGCTGGATGCCGCCGGTCTTCACCGGCACCACGCCCATCAGGCTCTTCAGCAGCGTCGTCTTGCCCACGCCGTTGCGGCCGAGCACCACGGTCACCTCGCCGAGCTTCGCCTCGAAGCCGAGGTTGCGCAGGATGTGCGACCCCCCGTAGTACTGGTTGATGCCTTCGACTTTCAACATGATTCAGCGGCCCAGGTAGACCTCGACGACCTTGTCGTTGGATTGGACTTCCGACAGCAGCCCTTCGGCCAGCACGCTGCCCTCGTGCAGCACCGTCACCTTCTTGCCGTTGCGTCCGTTCTGCGTCAGCTCGCCGATGAACTTCATGTCGTGCTCGACCACCACCAGCGAGTGGCTGCCTTCGAGCGACAGGAACAGCTCGGCGGTGCGCTCGGTCTCTTCGTCGGTCATGCCGGCCACCGGCTCGTCGAGCAGCAGCAGCTTCGGGTCCTGCATCAGCAGCATGCCGATCTCCAGCCACTGCTTCTGCCCGTGCGACAGCAGCCCGGCGACGCGCTGCGCGCCATCCTTCAGGTGGATCAGCGCCAGCATCGCGCCGATGCGGTCGAGCTGCTCGCCGTTCAGCCGGAAGAACATCGACGAGCGCACGCCGCGGTCGGCCTTCAGCGCGAGCTCCAGGTTCTCGAACACCGTCAGCTGCTCGAACACGGTGGGCTTCTGGAACTTGCGGCCGATGCCGATCGACGCGATCTCGTTCTCGCGCAGCCGCAGCAGGTCGATGGTCGAGCCGAAGAAGGCCTTGCCGGCATCGGGCCGGGTCTTGCCGGTGATGACGTCCATCATCGTCGTCTTGCCGGCGCCGTTCGGGCCGATGATGCAGCGCAGCTCGCCGGCGCTGATGCTCAGCGACAGCGCGTTCAGCGCCTTGAAACCGTCGAAGCTGACGGTGATGTCGTCCAGGTACAGGATCGCGCCGTGCCGGGTGTCGAGCACGCCCTCCTCGACCACGCTGCCATAGCTCGCCGTTCGCCCGCCCGAGGTGCCGGGGCCGCCCTGCTGCCTGTTCGCCAGCGCCTCGCGCACGCGTGCGCCGGCCTCCATCAGCTCGGGCGTCATGCCTTCACCTCGCTCTTGTCCTTGCCGCCCAGCTTGCGCGCCAGCCCGACGATGCCCTGCGGCAGGAACAGCGTCACCGCGATGAACAGCGCGCCGAGGAAGTACAACCAGAACTCGGGGAACACTTGCGTAAACCAACTTTTTGCGCCATTGACGAAGAACGCGCCCAAGATCGGCCCGACCAGCGTGCCGCGCCCGCCCACCGCCGCCCAGATCGCGATCTCGATGCTCGCCGCCGGCGACATCTCGCCCGGGTTGATGATGCCCACCTGCGGCACGTAGAGCGCGCCCGCGATGCCGCACATCACCGCCGAGATCACCCAGATGCACAGCTTGTAGCGCAGCGGGTCGTAGCCGGTGAACATCACGCGGCTCTCGGCATCGCGGATCGCCTGCAGCACGCGGCCGAACTTGCTGCCCACCAGCCAGCGGGCAAGCAGGAAGAAGCCGATCAGCGCCAGGCCGCTCAGCACGAACAGCGTCATCCGCATCGACGGCGTCGCGATCGGGTGGCCGAGGATGCGCTTGAAGTCGGTGAAGCCGTTGTTGCCGCCGAAGCCGGTCTCGTTGCGGAAGAACAGCAGCATCGCCGCGTACGTCATCGCCTGCGTGATGATCGAGAAGTACACGCCCTTGATGCGCGAACGGAACGCGAAGAAGCCGAACACGAACGCGAGCAGCCCCGGCACCAACACGATCAGCAGCAGCGTCGCGATGAAGCTGTCGCTGAAGGCCCAGTGCCACGGCAGCGTCTTCCAGTCGAGGAACACCATGAAGTCGGGCAGGTCGGACTGGTAGTTGCCGTCGCGCCCGATCTGGCGCATCAGGTACATGCCCATCGCGTAGCCGCCGAGCGCGAAGAACACGCCGTGGCCGAGCGACAGGATGCCGGTGTAGCCCCAGATCAGGTCCATCGCCAGCGCGCAGATCGCGTAGCACATGATCTTGCCGACCAGGCTGATCGCGTAGTCGCTCAGGTGCAGCGCATTGCCGGCCGGCACGGCGAGGTTCAGCACCGGCGCCAGCACGACGACGCAGACCAGCGCAGCGAAGACGCCGCTCCAGGCCTTCATCGACAGCAGCGAGGTCGAAGGTCCGACCGGCCGCGCGGGTGTGGGAAGGATTGCGCTCATGCTTCGGCACTCCGGCCTTTCATCGCGAAGATGCCTTGCGGCCGCTTCTGGATGAAGATGACGATGAAGACCAGCACCATGATCTTCGCGAGCACGGCGCCCTGCCAGCCTTCGAGCAGCTTGTTGAGCACGCCCAGGCCGAGCGCCGCGTAGACGGTGCCCGCCAGCTGGCCGACGCCGCCGAGCACCACGACCATGAACGAATCGACGATGTAGCCCTGGCCGAGATCGGGGCCCACATTGCCGATCTGCGACAACGCGCAGCCGGCGAGGCCGGCGATGCCGGAGCCGAGCGCGAACGCGTAGGTGTCCACGCGCGCGGTGTCGACGCCCATGCAGGCGGCCATGCGGCGGTTCTGCGTGACGCCGCGCACGAACAGCCCGAGCCGGGTGCGCGAGATCAGCAAGGCCACGCCGCCCAGCACCAGCACCGCGAAGATCACGATGGCGATGCGGTTGAACGGCAGCGTCAGGTTGCTCAGCACGTCGACGCCGCCGGACAGCCACGACGGGTTCTCGACCTGCACGTTCTGCGCGCCGAAGAGCGAACGCACGCCCTGCATCAGCACCAGGCTGATGCCCCAGGTGGCGAGCAGCGTCTCGAGCGGGCGGCCGTACAGCCAGCGGATCACGCTGCGCTCGAGCACCGCGCCGACCCCCGCGGCCGCAAGGAACGAAGCCGGGATCGCGACGATCACGTAGGCATCGAACATCCCGGGCAGGTGCGCCCTGAAGAGGTTCTGCACCACGTAGGTGGCGTACGCGCCGATCATCATCAGCTCGCCGTGCGCCATGTTGATCACGCCCATCAGCCCGTAGGTGATGGCGAGGCCCAGCGCGACCAGCAGCAGGATGCTGCCGAGGCTGACGCCGGTGAACAGCACGCCGAGCCGCTCGCCCCAGGCGAGGCGCGCGTTGATCGCATCGAGCGCGATGCCGAGCTGGCTGCGGATGTCGGTCTCGCTCTCGCCGCCTTCGGCCGCGGGCTTGAGGCGTTCGAGGATCAGCGTCTTGGTGGCCGGCGTCAGGCTGCCGGCGAGTGCGCGGGCGGCCTCCATGCGCTTGCCGGCGTCGGTCGACGACACCAGGATGGCGGCGCGCACTTGAGTGAGTTGTTCCTTCAGCGAGGCCTCGGCCTCGGCCGCGAGCGCCTTCTCGATCAGCGGCAGGCGGCCTTCGTCGGCCTCTTCCTTCAACGCCTTGATCGCGGTGCGGCGCTCGCCGACGTCGTGCGAGAAGAGCTTCAGCGCCGCGAGGGCCCCTTCGAGCTCGCGGCGCATCTGGTTGCTGTTGATCACGTCCTCGGCGCCGTCGGGCAGCTTGGCCTCGGCACCGGTCGCGGCGTTGCTCGCCTTGTCGCCGTGCACGACGAACACCTTGTCGCCGGCCAGCTTCACCGCGTCGTCGAGCATCGCCTGCACGAAGGCGGCGAGGCCGTCATCGCCGCGTGCGAGCGAGGCCTGCAGCGCGGCGATGCGCTCCTCGTTCTCGCCCTTGGCGAGCGCGAGCACCTGCGGGGGCGTCAACGCGTGGCTCATGCCAGACGCGGCCAGAGCGCACAGCCCGAGCATCAGCATCGCCAGGCGACGCAACAGAGAAATCGACCAGCGTTCCGTCATCACGACTCAATCTGCAAGGGAGCGGCCGCGCAGCGAGCCGCCCCATCAAGCAACTCCCGCGGAACCGGCTTTGCCGGGCCGCTGGGAGGCGCCCCTTGGGGGCAGGAGCGAAGCGACTGGGGGGCCTTATTTCTTTTCGGGCTCGTCCTTCTTCTTGTCGTTGCCTTCGATGTACGGGCTCCACGGCTTGGCCTTGACCGGCGCCGGCGTCTTCCACACCACGTTGAACTGGCCGTCGGCCTTGACCTCGCCGATGAACACCGGCTTGTGCAGGTGGTGGTTCTTCGCGTCCATCGTCGAGACGAAGCCGCCCGGGGCCGGGAAGGTCTGGCCTGCCATCGCGGCGATGACCTTGTCGGTGTCGGTGCTGCCGGCCTTCTTGACGGCCTGCGCCCACATGTGGATGCCGATGTAGGTGGCTTCCATCGGGTCGTTGGTGAGCGGCTTGTCGGCGCCCGGCAGGTTCTTCGCCTTCGCGTACTCGGCCCACTGCTTCTTGAAGGCGTCGTTGGTCGGGTTCTTGATCGACATGAAGTAGTTCCATGCCGCGAGGTGGCCCACGAGCGGCTTGGTGTCGACGCCGCGCAGTTCCTCTTCGCCGACCGAGAAGGCCACGACCGGCACGTCGGTCGCCTTCAGGCCCTGGTTGCCCAGTTCCTTGTAGAAGGGCACGTTGGAGTCGCCGTTGATGGTGGAGATCACGGCCGTCTTGCCGCCGGCCGAGAACTTCTTGACGTCGGCGACGATGGTTTGATAGTCGCTGTGGCCGAACGGCGTGTACTTCTCGTCGATGTCGCTGTCCTTCACGCCCTTGCTCTTCAGGAAGGCGCGCAGGATCTTGTTGGTGGTGCGCGGGTAGACGTAGTCGGTGCCGAGCAGCACGAAGCGCTTGGCGCCGCCACCGGCCTTGCTCATCAGGTATTCGACCGCGGGGATGGCCTGCTGGTTGGGGGCAGCGCCGGTGTAGAAGACGTTCTTGCTGAGTTCTTCGCCTTCGTACTGCACCGGGTAGAACAGCAGGCCGTTGAGTTCCTCGACGACCGGCAGCACCGACTTGCGCGACACGCTGGTCCAGCAGCCGAACATCACGGCGACCTTGTCCTGGCTGATCAGCTGCTTGGCCTTCTCGGCGAACAGCGGCCAGTTGGAGGCCGGGTCGACGACGACGGGTTCGAGCTGCTTGCCGAGCACRCCGCCCTTGGCGTTGATTTCCGCGATCGTCATCAGGGCCGTGTCCTTGAGCACGGTCTCCGAGATCGCCATCGTGCCCGACAGCGAGTGCAGGATGCCGACCTTGATGGTGTCGGCGGCCTGCGCGAACAGCGGCAGGCCGAGGGCGGCGACGCCGAGCGACACGGCGCTCAGCGACGCGGCGAAATTGCGGCGGGATGACTTCATGGACGAACGCTCCTGTGGGTTGGTGTTGCGGAGGTTACGGAGCGGGGTCCGGCTCAGGAATACGACAGATGGCGTAGGGGCGTGTTCTGCGCTCGCAAAGGCGTGAGTGGGGATGGGCCGGGGGCGATTTCTGAGGCGACGAAGAAGATCGGTTCCGTGGGTGGCGCGCGCCAGCGCGCTTCGTAGACTGACTCATCGGCTGTGTTTGACCACAACGAACGAAGTGAGTGGCGGGAGTTTGCCGATGCACCCACGGAGCCGAGCTTCTTCGTGGAGTCGGCGCCCCCAGGGCGCCGACCGCCTCGGCATGAGCCCCCGGCCCATCCCCTCACCCGCCGCGCCAGCGCAGAAGCAACGCGAGAAATCATCCCCCATGCCAGGGCGCCAGCGCCCTCACTTTCTGGATCGCCAACGAAGCAGCCGCATTGCGCGTCTCCACGCCCAGCTTCTCGAAAACATGCTCCAGGTGCTTCTTCACCGTCGCCGGGCTGCTGCCGAGGATGTCCCCGATGTCGCGGTTGGTCTTGCCCTTGGCGACCCAGTACAGCACCTCGGCCTCGCGCAGCGTCAGCTTGAAGGCCTGCAGCACCGCATCCACCGCGGCCGCGTCCGACACCTCGCGCATCACGATCAGCCAGTCGTCGTCGCTGGTGCGTTGCTGCAGCGAGAACACCAGCTGCCGCTCGCCGCGCGTCACCGCCAGCGGCTTCGGCTCGCGCCCCTCGCCGGCCGTCAGCGATTGCTCGTGCAGCCACTGCGCGAGCTCCTGCGGAATCTGCCCCGGCGCCGCCTCGAAATAGCGCTGCATCAGCTCGCGCGCCAGCGGCGTCTGCCACACCGCCTTGCTGTCGGCCAGGCGCGGCGTCACGTGGATCGCCATCGTCGCGTGGCCGAAGGCATCCAGCGCGTTGCGCGCCTGCCGCTTCTCGCGCGCGCTCTGCATGTGCACCACCATGCGCGCCAGCACCTCCTGCGGACGGATCGGCTTGGTCACGTAGTCGACACCGCCGGCACGAAAGGCCGCCATCACGTGCTCGGTCTCGGTCAGTCCGGTCATGAAGATGATCGGGATGTGCGCCGTGTCGGCATCGGCCTTCAGCCGGCGCGCCAACTCGAAGCCGTCCATGCCGGGCATCGCGGCGTCGAGCAGCACGATGTCGGGGTCGGCCTGCGCGGCCCGCTGCAGCGCGCTCTCGCCGTCCACCGCCACCAGCACCACATACCCCGCCTCGTCGAGCGCATCGTGCAGCAGCGACAGGTTGTCCGGCACGTCGTCGACGATCAGCACGACGTCGCTCGCGGCGCGGTCAGGAAGTCTCTCGGTCATGTCGGGCCTGGCGAAGGATGCGCGTCATCGCGTCGAGCTGGAACTGTCGGGCCAGCCCGCGCAGGTGGGCGACGAAGCCGGCATGGGCCGCATTGTCCGCCTCGATCTCGTCCAGCTTCTTCACGATGCCCCGGAAATACCCCAGGCCCACCAGTTCCTCCAGCGCCTGCAGCTGCGCCACCTCGGGCAGCACCCAGGCCGCCGCCGGCTGCGGCACCGGCGGCGCCTCGGCGCGCGCCGCCTGCACCCATTGCACGCGCAGCCGCGCGCCCAGCCAGTCCAGCAGGTCGTTGACGCGCACCGGCTTCAGCACGAAGTCGGCCGGCGCGATGCCGACGTCGTTCTCCATCTCGCGGTCGAACGCGTTGCCCGAGACGATCGCGATCGGCGCGGTGCTCAGGTCCTGCGCGCGGATCGCCCGGATCGTCGCCCAGCCATCCAGCCCCGGCATCGCCAGGTCCATCAGGATCGCATCGGGCGTGAAGCTGCGCAGCAGCGCCAGGCACTCGTCGCCCGACGCCGCCTCGCGCACCTCGAAGCCCAGCGGCTGCAGCACGCTGCGCAGCAGCGCGCGATCGACCTCCTCGTTGTCGACCACCAGGATGCGCCGGCGCACGCCGTCATACCCGGTGCGGCTCGCGCGCGGCGCCTGCGCGCCCGGCACCGCGTCGCGCGTGGCCGGCAGGAAGAGCCGGATGCGGAACAGCGTGCCCACCTGCGGCGTGCTGTGCACCGTCATCTCGCCGCCCATCAGGTCGACCAGCATCTTGCTGATCGTCAGCCCGAGCCCGGTGCCGCTGGCAGCCGCCGCGCCTGCATCGCTGCCGCGCGCGAACGGCTCGAACACATGCTCGATCTCCTCCGGCGCGATGCCGGGGCCGGTGTCCTCGATCTCGAAGGTGGCCATCTCGCGCGCATAGCCGGCGCGGAACACCACCTGGCCGGCCTGCGTGAACTTGACCGCGTTGCCCAGCACGTTGATCAGGATCTGGCGCAGCCGCTTCTCGTCGCTGCGCACCACCTCGGGCAGCGCCTGCGATAGCTCGTGGCTGAACGCGATGCCCTTGCCCGCCGCCTGCAGCTCGAACATGCGCACGATCTGCTGCACGCCGTCGCGCAGGTGCATCGGCTGCGACTCCAGCCGCAGCTTGCCGCCCTCGATGCGGGCGATGTCGAGCGTGCCCTCGATCAGCGACAGCAGGTGCTCGCCGCCGCGCCGGATCACGCTGATCGCCTGCTGGCGGTGCGGCGGGATCGACGCATCCTCGTCGAGCAGCTGCGCATAGCCGAGGATGCTGTTCAGCGGCGTGCGCAGCTCGTGGCTCACGGTCGTGATGTAGCGGCTCTTGGCCTGATTCGCGAGCTCGGCGCTGCGCTTGGCCTGCTGCAACTGCAGGTCGGTGCGGCGGTGCGAATCGATCTCGCGCCGCAAGGCCTGGGTCTGCTCGTGCACCGCCTGCGTCTGGCGGTTCGACTCCTCCTGCGCCACCTGCCGGCTCTTGTGCGTCAGCACCAGCCACCACGCGACGATGCCGCTCACCAGCAGCAGCGCTGCGAAGGCCTTGATGAAACCCAGCCGCAGCGCCGGCGCGAGCGCCGCGCCGGGCTCGCCCAGCAGCCGCAGCTCCTGGTGGTACAGCAGCCCGAACAGCCCCGCCAGCAGCGGCACCACCACCGCCATCAGCAGCACGTAATGGCCGAGGCCGGTGTCGATGTACGGCCAGGCGCTGCGCGGCAGCACCGCGCGCAGCGCCGCCGACCACTGCGTCGACAGCTTGGCCTCGGGCTTGCACAGGTCGTCGCAGCGTGCATCGAGCGAGCAGCACAGCGAGCAGATCGCGCCCAGGTAGGCGGGGCAGTGCGCCAGGTCGTCGGCCTCGTACTCGCGCTCGCAGATCACGCAATGCTGCAGCCGGGTGAACAGGCCTTGCGGGCTGCGGCGCGCGATGTAGAAGCGGCCTTTCGTGGCCCAGGCGATCAGGGGCGACACGACGAAGGCGGTGACGAGCGCGATCAGCGCCGAGAAGGCCTGCGCCATCGGGCCGAACAGCCCGAGGTAGGCCGAGATCGACAGCACCGACGCCGCCGCCATCGCACCGACGCCGACCGGATTGACGTCGTACAGGTGCGCCCGCTTGAACTCGATGCCCGGCGGCGAGAGCCCGAGCGGCTTGTTGACCACCAGGTCGGCGACGACGGCCATGATCCACGAGATCGCGATGTTGGAGAACAGCCCGAGCACCTCGCCGAGCGCGCGGAACACGTCCAGCTCCATCAGCATCAGCGCGATCATCGTGTTGAACACCACCCACACGACGCGCCCCGGGTGGCTGTGCGTGAGCCGCGCGAAGAAGTTCGACCACGCGAGCGAGCCGGCATACGCGTTCGTCACGTTGATCTTCAGCTGCGAGACGACCACCAGCAGCGCCGTCGCCGCCACCGCCCACGCCGGGTGCGGGAACACGTACTCGTAGGCCGCGAGGTACATCTGGTTGGGATCGACCGCGCGGTCGACCGGCACCGAATGGCTGATCGCCAGGTACGCGAGCAGCGCGCCGCCCAGCATCTTGAGCACGCCCGGCACCACCCAGCCGGGCCCGCCGATCAGCACGCCCAGCCACCAGCGTTTGCGGTTGGCCGCAGTGCGCTCGGGCATGAAGCGCAGGTAGTCGACCTGCTCGCCCATCTGCGTGATCAGCGCGATGCCCACCGTCATCGCGGCGCCGAACAGGCCCAGGTTGAACTCCGCGCCGCGGCCCTCGGCGCCGGCGTAGTGCACCAGGCCGTCGAGCACGCCGGGGTTCTGGCGCAGCACGTAGACATAGGGCACGACCAGCAGCACCAGCCACAGCGGCTGCGTCCACACCTGCAGCCGGCTGATCGCGGTGACGCCGTGCGTGACCAGCGGGATCACCACCAGCGCACAGATCAGGTAGCCCCAGGCGGGTGGCACGTCGAACGCGAGCTCGAGCGCGTAGGCCATGATGGCCGCCTCGAGCGCGAAGAAGATGAACGTGAAGCTCGCGTAGATCAGCGAGGTGATGGTGGAGCCGATGTAGCCGAAGCCGGCGCCGCGCGTCAGCAGGTCCATGTCGAGCCCGTGCCGCGCTGCGTAGATGCTGATCGGCAGGCCGGCCAGGAAGATGATCAGCCCGGTCGCGAGGATCGCCCAGAACGCGTTCAGGAAGCCGTACTGCACCAGCAGCGTCGCACCCACCGCCTCGAGCACCAGGAACGAGGCCGCGCCGAACGCGGTGTTGGCCACGCGCAGCTCGGACCACTTGCGAAAGCTGTGCGGCGTGAAGCGCAGCGCGTAGTCCTCCATCGTCTCGCGCGCGACCCAGCTGTTGTAGTCGCGCCGGACCTTCACGACGCGCTGCACCGCCCGCTCATCACCCTGCCCTTCGACAGGTCGCTCGGCCGGCACGATGGCAGGGCCGACCGGCACGGCGCCGTCGAGGGGGTTGGCAGGCTTCATGCGGGGTGGAGCGCAAGCCCCGTGCCATTGCGGTGACCAGGCGCCCTAAGATGTGGCACATCTTCTGCTTCCCGCACCACCATGGAACTGACGCCGCGTGAGAAAGACAAGCTGCTGATCTTCACGGCCTCGCTGCTGGCCGAGCGCCGCAAGGCGCGCGGGCTGAAGCTCAACTACCCCGAGGCGGTCGCGCTGATCAGCGCGGCCATCATGGAGGGCGCGCGCGACGGCAAGACGGTCGCGGCGCTGATGAGCGAGGGCAAGACGGTGCTGACCCGCGCCGACGTGATGGAGGGCGTGGCCGAGCTGATCCCCGAGATCCAGGTCGAGGCGACCTTCCCGGACGGCACCAAGTTGGTGACCGTGCACCAACCCATTGCATGAACGAGATCCCCATGACTGAGACGATGCGTTCCCGCCGGCTTGCTGCTTGCACTGCCGGCCTGCTGCTGGCGCTGCCGGCCCTGGCGATGGCCCACACCGGCAGCGATGCCGGCCTCCACCACGAGGCTCACGACGCGGCCGGCGCACTCGCCGCCGGCTTCGCGCACCCGTTCACCGGGCTCGACCACCTGGCCGCGATGGTCGCGCTAGGCGTCTGGAGCGCGATGACGGCGCGCCGCGCGTGGATCGCGCCGCTGGCCTTCGCCGGCACGCTGCTCGTCGGCGCACTGCTCGGCCTGGCGGGCGTCACGCTGCCGGCGGTGGAGCCGATGATCGCCGCGTCGCTGCTGGTGCTGGGCCTGCTGCTCGCCACCAACGCGCGCCTGCCGGCCGCGGCCGGTGTGCTGATGGCCGCGGGCTTCGCGCTGTTCCACGGCCTGGCGCACGGCGCCGAGCTGGCCGGGCCGACCGCGGCCTTCGCGCTGATTGGCATGGTGGCTGCAACCGCGCTGCTGCATGGCGCGGGCATCGGCATCGGGCTGCTGCTGCGCTCGCGCGCCGCCTGGCTGCCGCGCGTCGCCGGGGCAGCCGTCGCGCTGTTCGGCATCGCACTGCTGGTCAACTGAAGGAGCCGGCGATGATTCCAGGCGAACTGCTGATCGACGGCCCCGACATCGAGATCAACGTCGGCCGCCGCACGATCACGCTGGTGATCGAGAACAGCGGCGACCGGCCGGTGCAGGTCGGCTCGCACTACCACTTCGCCGAGACCAACCCGGCGCTGAAGTTCGACCGCGCGGCCGCGCGCGGCATGCGGCTGAACATCGCGTCGGGCACCGCGGTGCGTTTCGAGCCGGGGCAGCAGCGCACGGTCGAGCTGGTCGACTATGCGGGCGACCGCAAGGTCTACGGCTTCCGCGGCGAAGTGCAGGGAGCGCTCTGATGGCCACCATCAACCGCCGCGCCTATGCGGAGATGTTCGGCCCGACGGCCGGTGACCGCGTGCGCCTGGCCGACACCGGCCTCATCGTCGAGGTCGAGAAGGACTACACGCTGCTGGCCGGCGGCTACGGCGAAGAGGTGAAGTTCGGCGGCGGCAAGACCATCCGCGACGGCATGGGCCAGGGCCAGCGATTGGCGAAGGACGTGGCCGACACGGTGATCACCAATGCGCTGATCATCGACCACTGGGGCATCGTGAAGGCCGACATCGGCCTGAAGGCGGGCCGCATCGCCGGCATCGGCAAGGCCGGCAACCCCGACGTGCAGCCCGGCATCGACATCGTGATCGGCCCCGGCACCGAGATCATCGCTGGCGAGGGCAGCATCGTCACGGCCGGCGGCATCGACTCGCACATCCACTTCATCTGCCCGCAGCAGATCGAGGAGGCGCTGATGAGCGGCGTCACGACGATGCTCGGCGGCGGCACCGGCCCGGCCACCGGCACCTTCGCGACCACCTGCACCCCCGGCCCCTGGTACATCCACCAGATGCTGAAGGCGGCCGAGGCGTTCCCGATGAACCTCGGCTTCCAGGGCAAGGGCAATGCGAGCCTGCCCGGCGCGCTCGACGAGCAGATCGAGGCAGGCGCCTACGGCCTGAAGCTGCACGAGGACTGGGGGACCACGCCGGCAGCGATCGACAACTGCCTGGGCGTGGCCGAGCGGCACGACATCCAGGTCACGATCCACACCGACACGCTGAACGAATCGGGCTTCGTCGAGAGCACGATCGACGCCTTCAAGGGCCGCACCATCGCGACCTTCCACACCGAGGGCGCGGGTGGCGGCCATGCGCCCGACATCATCAAGGCCGCGGGCCTGCCGAACGTGCTGCCGTCGTCGACCAACCCGACGATGCCGTACACGGTGAACACCATCGACGAGCACCTGGACATGCTGATGGTGTGCCACCACCTCGATGCGTCGATCGCCGAGGACCTGGCCTTCGCCGAGAGCCGCATCCGCCGCGAGACGATCGCGGCCGAGGACATCCTGCACGACGTCGGCGTGTTCTCGATGATGTCGTCGGACAGCCAGGCGATGGGCCGGGTCGGCGAGGTGATCATCCGCACCTGGCAGACGGCCCACAAGATGAAGGCGCAGCGCGGCACGCTGCCCGAGGACAGCGCACGGCACGACAACTTCCGCGTCAAGCGCTACATCGCGAAGTACACGATCAACCCGGCGATCACGCAGGGCATCGCGCACGAGGTGGGCTCGATCGAGGTCGGCAAGCTGGCCGACCTGGTGCTGTGGAAGCCGGCCTTCTTCGGCGTGAAGCCGTCGCTGATCCTGAAGGGCGGCTTCATCGCGGCGGCCGCGATGGGCGACCCGAACGCATCGATCCCGACGCCGCAGCCGGTGCACTACCGGCCGATGTTCGGCTCGTTCGCCGGCGCGATGCACGACAGCTGCGTCACCTTCGTCTCGAAGGCCGCGCTGACAGCGGGCGTGCCCGAGAAGCTCGGGCTGAAGAAGCGCGCGGTGGCGGTGAGCAACACGCGCAGCATCGGCAAGGCCGACATGGTGCACAACGGCTTCACGCCGAAGATCGAGGTCGATCCGCAGACCTACGAGGTGCGCGCGGATGGCGTGCTGCTGACCTGCGAGCCGGCGACGGTGCTGCCGATGGCGCAGCGGTATTTCCTGTTCTGACGATCCGGTCGCCAATGAAAAAGCCCCGCCGAAGCGGGGCTTTCGTTCATCAGATCAGCAACTGATCACAGCGACCCCAGGAACGCCAGCAGCGCCTGGCGATCCGCCGTCGACAGCGCCGCGAAGCGATTGCGGGCGTTGGTGGCTTCACCACCGTGCCACATCACCGCCTCGGTCAGCGTGCGGGCGCGGCCGTCGTGCAGGTAGCCGACCTTGCCGGCCGTGCCCATCACACGGTCGGTGTAGCCGATGCCCCACAGGGCCGAGGTGCGCCACAGGTTGCCGGCGGCCGTGCCTTCGACATAGTTGTCGGCCATGTCAGCCCCCATGTCGTGCAGCAGCAGGTCGGTGTACGGCTTGATGCTCTGGTTGCGCAGCTCGGCGAGCGGATGACCGGAGCCGGTCTTCTGGTCCGCCACGTGGCAACCCGTGCAGTTCGCCGCCTTGAACACCTTCGCGCCGTTGGCCACCTTGACCGGGTCGACGTCCAGGTCCGCCAGCGGTGCCACGCCCTTCGGGAACCCGCTCACCAGGCTGCGCTGTGCCGGAACGGCCAGCAGCTGCAGGTAGCGCGAGATCGACTGCAGGTCGGTCTCGGACAGGCCGCGCTCGCTCTTCGTGCGGCAGGTCGGCAGGCCCGACAGGCAATCGCGGCTCGGGTACACCGGCGTCGTCACCGACATGTCCTGCAGCAGGGCCGATGCGGCTTGATGGCGCAGGCTGAACTTGCCGGCCTTCCAGCCGAAGCGGCCCAGGCGCACGTCACCGGTTTCCGGGTCGAACACGAAGTTCGCCTGGCCCTTGATGCCGTCGGCGTCCGCGGTGGTGCGGGCACGCGCCAGGATGTCGGTTTCCGGAATCGCTTCCAGCAGGCCGGTCCCCAGCATCGGCTGCGCCGAGCGCAGCGAGACGACTTGCGGCGTCGGGCCGTCGAAGGCCAGCTTGGGCTTGCGCAGTTCCACCGACGTGCCGTCGGCCAGCTTCACGGTCTGGGTGTCGAAGCCTGCGACGCGCACGCCGTTGCCCCAGTCCTGCGGCGTGCCGTCGGCACCGCGGGCGTTCATCTGCACCCCCACGCCGTAGCGCGAGTCGGGCACCTGCTGGCCCTGGGCATTGATCGCCGCCGTGTGCACCGACATCGAGTCCAGGCGCTGGTTCACAGCGGCCGGTGCCGGGCTGCGGCCGTTGTTCACGTGGCACGCGAAGCACGACGACTGGTTGTAGCGCGGCCCCTGCAGGCCCACCAGCGCATCGAAGCGGTCGTTGCCCGGCTCGTTGTGCTCGCCGGTGAACATGTTGGTGTGGATCGCACGGCGCCCTTCGACGAAGCGCTGCATGTTCTGCATGCCGACGTTGATGTGCGGCTGCTGGAAGATGAAGGTTCCGTTGTCGGCATAGTCGTACGACAGCGAGCCGGTGCCGCCCTGCAGCGTCTCGGCCGGCAGCGGCGCGTTCATCAGGCGCGGCTGCACGCCGTACCAGGGGCGCAAGCCCGTGCCGACCACGTAGGTCCATTCACCCGCGTAGTAGCGGATGCCGCCGTTGTCGCCCTTGGCCGCCATCGCCTCCTTGGTCGAGAAGAACGACGGGGAGACCTCGATCACGTCGCCCGCCACCAGCGGACGTGCCGGCACGTTCCTGCCGTTGGGCATGCCGTCCGCACCGATGTCGCCATGGCCGGGGTAGTCCTTGACGGTCAGGCTGCAATCGTTGTTCAGGATGCTGTTGCTGAACAGCCTGCCGTTGGGCGGGTAGGCCACCGGCGGGCAGATCGTGACCTTGTCGTTCACCAGCTGGCCCGGGTTCATCCAGCCGTAGCCGGTGACGCCCACGCGATCGAACGCACGGAACCACGCCACGCCGCCCGGCAACTGGTCCTGCGTGAAGTAGTGGTTGACGCGCAGCGTCGGCGCGGTCACGCCGGCGACCCGGCTGTTGTCGATGATCTCGAAGCCCCAGGTGCGGTTCTTGAAGTAGTTCGGCACGAAGGTCAGGAAGTTGCCCGGGCCCTTGTCGACCGGGTTGCCGTTCGCGTCGACCGTCTCGTTCGGGCCCTGCCCGATCTCGTTCCAGTCTTCACCGCGCTCGCGGCCGTGGCGGGCCAGGCCTCGGATACCGAAGCGCGTGACCAGGGTGCCGTCGGCCAGCGTGAACTGCAGCGTCTCGACCGGATCGACCTGGGTCGGCAGCGGTGCCATGCCGGCGCCGCTGGTCGGTGCCTTCAGCGGCGCGGTGGCCACCGTCGGCATCGTGTTGTCGGAGCCCGGCGTCTTGAATTCGGCTTCCCACAGCGAGTAGCCGTACTGCGTGCCGCGTGCCACGCCCTGCAGGCGCACGTAGCGCGCGTTGACGCCGAGGTTGTAGAACGCCTCGGTGCCGCCCTTGCCGTTGCTGACGTAGCGCACCTGCGACCAGTTCTGGCCGTCGTCGGAGACCTGCAGCGCGTACTCCTTGCCGTAGGAGTTCTCCCAGCTCAGCTTCAGCGCGCCGATCTGCGTCTTCTTGCCGAAATCCCACTGGATCCAGGCGCCGTCTTCCTGCTTGCTCGACCAGCGCGTACCGAGACTGCCATCGATCGTGTTGGTGGCGGGCATGCCGCCGTTCTCCAGCGCCGACGAGGTGGCGGTTGCCGGCTTGATGACGACGCCGGGGTTGCTGACATCGGGTGCGGGCGCGGGGGCAGGTGCGGGCGCCGGGGCCGGCGCGGGAGCGGGGCTCGGAGCCGGGGCAGGACTGGGCGCGGGAGCCGGGCTGGGAGCAGGTGCCGGAGCGGGCGCCGGTGCAGGCGCGGGGGCCGGGGCCGGCGCCGAGGTCGTGCCGGTGTAGGCCTGGATCTCGAAGATCGAATAGCCGTATTGGCTCGAACGGGTGACGCCCTGCACGCGCAGGTAGCGGCCCTGGCCGCTCAGGCCGGTCCAGTCTTCGATGCCGCCCTGGCTGTTGTCGACGGTCTTGATCGTGACCCAGTTCGACTTGTCGCTCGAGACCTGCAGCAGGTACCTGGCGGCGTGAGCGCGTTCCCAGTTGATGCGCACGCGGGAGATGCTGACCGACTGGCCGAAGTCCAGCGTCAGGTTCTGGTCGTCCGTGAAGCCGCTGCTCCAGCGGGTGTTGTCGTCGTGGTCGATCGCGGCCGCAGCCGACAGGTCGCCGCGCTCGGAGGCGCTGGCCGTGGCCGCGACGGGCGTCAGCGCGATGCCGATCGGGTCACCGACCGCCATCGGACGCGACCGGTCGCCGCCGGCATCGCTCGAACTGGCGTTGTTGCTGTCGGCGGCAGAGGAGCTTCCTCCGTCGCCGGAACCGCACCCGACCAGCAGGATCGCCAGGGCGCAATGCAGCCCCAGCATCGAACCGTTGCGCAAGCTGCGCAGCACATGGTGTTTMATAGGCTTCCCCTCCAAGACGTGGCAGAAACAAGGCCCGGATGCTGCACGCTCCGCGAAGAAAGCCTGTAAGCCGAGGGAGCCGTCGGATAGCTGTCAAAGCACGTTCGTGCGAATTGACACGATCGCTCGAAAGAGAGCGCACACTCTCACGCAAATGATTACCAGGACTTGCTGTCGTACGACAGAGGGCGCCGTTGTAATTCGGCAGGAGATGTCGGACAACAACCGTTCATCGGCTGTTCCCGACCGCTTGGAATCGGTTCCAAACGAAGTGCCTGCAAACTTCTTGCTCTTCGTTACATCAGCTCACGTCTTGCCGATGCGAGCTATTCGCAGAGTCTGAGAGCGCCGTTTCAAGCGGATACAAGTCCGACGCCGAATGCTGCCGGATGGCCGTGAACCGCGGGTTTTACCGATGAGAGCGCAGACGCATCGGCGTCGGTCTTGAAGGCCGCCACCGACTCGAGGAGCTTCTGCGCCTGCAGCTTCAGGCTCTCGGCCGACGCCGAGGCCTCTTCCACCAGTGCCGCGTTCTCCTGCGTCGAGTGGTCGAGCAGCGACACCGCCTGCGTCACCTGCTCGATGCCGCTGTGCTGTTGCGCAGCCGAGCGGCGGATCTCGCCGACCAGGTCGTTGACGCTCGACACCTGCTGGTGGATGTCCTGCATCACGCGGCCGGCATCGGCCACGTGGCGCGAGCCACTGCCGACCTTCTCGGCGCTGTCGGTGATCAGCTGCTTGATCTCGCGTGCCGCGCCGGCGCTGCGTTGCGCGAGGCTGCGCACTTCGCCGGCCACCACCGCGAAGCCGCGGCCCTGCTCGCCGGCGCGCGCCGCTTCCACCGCGGCGTTCAGCGCCAGGATGTTGGTCTGGAACGCGATGCCGTCGATCACCGAGATGATCGACGCGATGCGGTCGCTCGACTGCTGGATCTCCTGCATCGTCTTGACCACGTCGCCCACCACGTCCTGGCCGCGGCCGGCCGCCTGGCGGGCGCTGCGCGAGATCTCCTCGACGCGGTTCACGGTGCCGGCGCTGTCCTTCACGGTGGCCGACATCGTCTCCATCGACGAGGCCGTCTCCTCCAGGCTGGCCGCCTGCCGCTCGGTGCGGTCCGACAGCGACAGGTTGCCCTGCGCGATCTCCGACGCGGCGCTGTAGACCGAGTCGCTCGAATTGCGGATGTCGCCGACGGCGGTGCGCAGGTTGTCCTGCATCTGCGCGAGTGCCGCCATCAGCTGGCCCATCTCGTCCTTGCGCTCGCTGTCGATGCGGCCCGACAGGTCGCCGCCGGCGATGCGCTGCAAGGCCGCCATGCCGCTGCGCATCGGGCGCACGACGCTGGTCGTCAGGCCCCAGGCCAGCAGGCTGCCGAGTGCCAGCGCGATCGCGCCGCCGGCGGCCATCGCGGTGCGCGAACGCTGGTTGCCGGCGCTCGCCGCCACGATGCGCGCATCGGCATCGTCGCGGATCACCTTGGTGAGCTCGGCGGCCGCCTTGCTCAGCGTCGTGAAGTTGGCGAGCGTCTCGCCTTCGAGCAGCTTCTTGACCTTCTGGAACCGCTCGGCATCGTCGGTGCTGGCCAGAAGCCGTTCGATCTCGGCCGAACTCGCCTCGTAGGATTTCAGCGCGCCGTCCACCGGCGCGAGCTGCGGCTCGATCGCATCGGCCCGCGGCAGGCTGCGCAGCAGCGTGATCTGCTCGACGAAGCGCGCATGGTGCTTCTTGAAGGCATCGGCCTGCGTCGCCCGCTCGGCCTCGCTCCAGCGCGTGGCCAGCAGCTCCTGCGCGCCGCGCATGCCGCGCGCCGCCGTGCCCAGTTCGGACACGCCGTTCATCGCCGGCATCGTCATGCCCGCCAGGTCGTCGAAGCGGCCCTGCAGCTGCGACATCTCGAAGAAGCTCTGGCCGATCGTGGCGCAGGAGAGCAGAAGCACGCTCGCGAAACCGAGGGCGAGACGCACGCCGATGCGCACATCCTGGAGCAGTTTCATGGTCCGATCCTTGTTCTAATCCAGGGGAATATCGGCCTTCCGTCTCCGGTCCTGAACGGAAATCCCCTAGGGTTTACTGCCACACTCACACCATGCTGACCGTGAACAAACTCCTTGCGCAGGGCCATGGACTGGCCCCTGCCCTCGTCAAACGCGGCGCGTCCGTCGAGCTCGACTGGGACGTGCGACAGAAGAGCCGCTTCGACGCCACCGATTCGCAGGGCCGCACGCTCGGCGTGTTCCTGCCGCGCGGCACCGCGGTGCGCGGCGGCGACGTGCTGGTGGCCGAAGACGGCTCGCTGATCCGCGTGGTCGCGGCGCCGCAGCCGGTGCTGGTCGTGACGCACTGCACGCAGCACGGCACGCCGTTCGACCTGCTGCGCGCCGCCTACCACCTGGGCAACCGGCACGTGCAGCTCGAGCTGAAGCCCGACCACCTGAAGCTCGAACCCGACCACGTGCTGGCCGACATGCTGCGGCAGATGCACCTGATCGTGAACGAGGCCTCGGCGGCGTTCGAGCCGGAAGGTGGTGCGTATGCGGCCGGCGGGCACGCGCATCACGGGCATGGCCACGATGATCACGACCACGGGCACGCGGGCCACGACCACCACGGTCACGGTCACCACGACCACCACGGCCACTGACACCGATGCCCCGCGTCCGCCGCGCCCCCGCCCCGACCAGCGCCGCCTCGCTGCTGCAGCTGATGTGGCTGGCCTCGCCGGCGCTGCCGGTCGGCGGCTTCAGCTACTCCGAGGGGCTGGAGTCGGCGGTCGATGCCGGCCTCGTCACCACCGAGGCGCAGGCCGCCGCCTGGCTGCTCGACCAGCTGCGCCTGGGCCTCGCCCGCAGCGACCTGCCGCTCGCCGCCAGGGCCTTCGCGGCCTGGCAGCGTGACGACCGCGACGCGATCCGCGAGCTGAACGACTGGGTCGTGCAGACCCGCGAGAGCAGCGAGATGCGCCTGCAGGCCGAACAGATGGGCCGCTCGCTGCTCGAGTGGCTGAAGAACCGCGGCCTCGCCGACGAGCGCCTCGCGGTGCTGGCCGCCCTGAAGCCGGCGCCGACCTGGCCGGTGGCGTTCGCACTGGCCGCCGCGCAGACCGGTGCGCCGCTGCGCGACGCGCTGCTGAGCCTTTGCTTCGGCTGGGCCGAGAACATGGTGCAGGCCGCGCTGAAATCCGTGCCGCTCGGCCAGAACGCCGGCCAGCGCGTGCTGGCCGCGCTGGCCGACGCGATTCCCGCGGCGGTCGACCGCGCGATCGCGGCCACCCACGCCGAGCGCCAGGCCTTCACGCCGATGCTGGCGATCCTGTCGGCACGCCACGAGGCGCAGTACTCGCGGCTGTTCCGCTCCTGACGATGATCCACGTCCTGCTGGTCGATGACGACCTCGACCTGCGCCAGCTCGTCAGCGACTACCTGCAACGCTATGGCATGCGGGTGAGCGCGGTGGCCGATGCCGCGAGCCTGCGGCGCGTGCTGCGCACGGGCCTGGGCGGCCCCGACCCGTTCAAGGTGCTGCTGCTCGACCTGATGCTGCCCGACGGCAACGGGCTCGACCTGTTCCGCTGGGTGCGCGAGATCGCGCCGCTGCCGGTGATCATGCTGACCGCGCAGGGCGACCCGGCGAGCCGCGTCGTCGGCTTGGAGCTCGGCGCCGACGACTACCTGCCCAAGCCGTTCGAGCCGCGCGAGCTGGTGGCGCGCATCCATGCGGTGCTGCGCCGCGCCGGGGCCGCCCCGGTCGCCGCGCCGACCGCGACCGTGCTGCAATTCGCCGGCTGGACCTTCGACCGGCTGCGCCGCCAGCTGACCTCGCCGCAGCAGGTGGTGGTCGCGCTCTCGTCGGCCGAGTTCCGGCTGCTGTCGGCCTTCGTCGACCACCCGAACCGCGTGCTGAGCCGCGACCAGCTGCTCGACCTGACGCGCGCACCCGGCGCCGAGGTGACCGACCGCAGCATCGACCTGACGGTGTCGCGGCTGCGCCAGAAGCTCGACGAGCCGAACCTGATCCGCACCGTGCGCGGCGAGGGCTACCTGTTCAACGGCAACGACGGCGGGGCGCGCGCTTGAGCCTGTTGCAGCGACTGCGCCCGCTGTTCAGCAACAGGTTGTTCAGCAACCGGCTGTTCAGCGACACCCTGTTCAAGCGGCTGATGCTGCTGATGTGGGTCGCGCTGGTGGCCAGCCATTTCCTCAGTTTCGCGGCGGTGCGCAGCATCGCCGACGGGCTGGGCAACGGGCCGCCGATGGGCTCGCCCGCACCCGGAAACGACGGCATGGGCGTGCCGCCGCTGTCATCGCTGCCGCCCGGCCTGCTGCCCAAGGGCGGCCCGCAGGGGCCGGGACCCGGCAGCGCGGGGCCGGGCGGACCGCCACCCCCGGGGCAACCCGGGCGACCACCGGTCGGCGCGCCGCCGATGCGCTCGCTGTGGCTCGACTACCTGGTGCGCTTCCTGGTGATCGGCGGGGCCGCCTGGTGGGGCGCGCAGTGGCTGTCGCAGCCGATGCGCCGGCTGGCCGATGCGTCGCGTGCGCTCGGCCAGGAGATCGCACAGCGCCGCCCGGCGCCGACGCTCGACGAGCACGCGGGCACGCGCGAGGTGCGCCAGGCCGCGCAGGTCTTCAACACGATGGCGCAGCGCCTGCACGAGCAGTTCGGCGCGCAGGGCCTGCTGATGGCCGCGATCTCGCACGACCTGCGCACGCCGCTGGCCCGGCTGCGCCTGCGGCTCGAGACGATGGAGCCAGGGGCGCAGACCGAACGCTGCATCGCCGACCTGCAGGAGATGGACGCGCTGATCGGCAGCGTCCTGTCGATGCTGCGCGACCAGCATGCGCCGCAGGCGCGCCAGCGCGTCGACCTGCGCGCCTTGCTGCAGGCCCAGGTCGACGACCGGGTCGAGCAGGGCCTCGCGGTGCGCATCGCCGACGACAGCGGCGGCGAGGCCGTCGTGCTGGCACAGAGCGAAGCCCTGGGCCGCATCCTCGGCAACCTGATCGGCAACGCGCTGCGCCATGCCGGTTCGGCCGAGCTGAGCCTGCGCGGCCATCCCCGCGAGCTGGAGCTGTGCATCGACGACCACGGCCCCGGCATCCCCGAGGACCAGCTGGAGACGGTGTTCCGCCCGTTCTACCGGGTCGCCAGCAGCGGCGGCAGTGGCCTGGGCCTGTACATCGCAAGGGACCTGGCCGAACGGCTGGGCGGCCATCTGACGCTGTCGAACCGGCCCGAAGGCGGCCTGCGGGCCCGGCTGCTGCTCCCACGCGCCTGATCGCCGCTCGGGTACACCGCAGACACAGTTCAAATGGACCGTGTCCAAGTTGATACAAAGCGACGATATTCCCGACACCGTCGGCGACCAGCATCGGCAGCCTCACAGCCACTGCCTCGCCAACACCATGTCCGACACCCTTCGCCACCACGCCCTCGACCACGAGCAGCCCTCATGCGACCCCCACGGGCCTCATCACGAGCACGATCTCGGCCTTGTCCACGACCTGCAGGTGATGCAGCGCCGGCGCGCACTGACCTGGCTGGCCGGCGTCGGCGCGGTGACCGCGGTGTCGTCGTTGCTCGGCTGCGGTGGTGGCGGCAGTTCCACGGACACCACCACCAGCAGCTCTTCGGGGTCCAGCGGCTCCGGTGGATCTTCCGGCTCCGGCAGCAGCTCCTGCTCGGTCATCCCGGAAGAGACCGCCGGCCCCTACCCCGGCGACGGCTCGAACAGCGTGAACGGCAGCGTCGCCAACGTGCTCGGGGTGAGCGGCATCGTGCGCAGCGACATCCGGTCGAGCCTCCCCAGCAGCCTGGGCTCGGCGGAGGGCGTCACGTTGACCGTCACGCTGACGCTGGTCGATACCAACACCAGTTGCGCCGACCTCTCCGGCTATGCGATCTACCTGTGGCACTGCGACCGGGAGGGGCGCTACTCGATGTACTCGTCGGGAGTCACCAGCCAGAACTATCTGCGCGGTGTGCAGGAGACCGATGCCAACGGGCAGGTCACGTTCACCACCGTGTTCCCCGGCTGCTACGCCGGCCGCATGCCGCACATCCACTTCGAGGTGTACCGCAGCCTGGCCACGGCCACCTCGTCGACCAGCAAGATCAAGACCTCGCAGATGGCGTTCCCGGTCGCCGATTGCAGCACCGTCTACAGCACGGCCAGCGGCTACAGCGCGAGCGTGAGCAACCTGAACCAGATCAGCTTCGCGACCGACAACGTGTTCAGCGACGGCGTCACGCTGCAGATGGCCACGCTGAGCGGCAGCGTCGCGGCCGGCTACACCGCCGCGCTGACCGTGGGAATCGCGGCCTGAGACCTGTTTTTTTGACGAAGGAGACAGCGACATGACGACCTTGAACCGCATCAACCGAACCCTGGCCGCCGCCGCGGCCACCCTGCTGCTGGCGCTGCCGCTGGCAGGCACCGCCGCTGACCCGGCCGCATCGCAAGGCGGCAAGC
>NZ_JBFUFQ010000060.1:0-29528 GCF_056403355.1 Rhizobacter sp. P2_H3
GAGTCTGTGGAGCGCCAATTAGGACGGGTCGCCGGAGCTGGCTGGTTTCATGGCCCGCGTGCGCAGCACGCTTCGTGAACTGACTGTCGCCCACTGTTTGACCACAACGAACGAAGTGAGTGGCGGGAGTTTGGGCGACGGGCCATGAAACCAGTCAGCGCAGGGGAGTCATCGCCCCCAGGGGCGATGACCGACCCGTCCGGCGCGCCACAGACTCCCCGCACGCGCCTTCCGCGCCGACGCTCAAAATTCCATGTCGAGTTCTTCGATGTCGTCGGGCTCGGCCTTCGCCGCAGCGATCCATTCCTTCATCTCCGGCATCGCCATGATGGCCTGGCAGTAGAGGATGCAGGGCTTGTTCAGCTTGACGCCGTAGGTCAGGAAGCGCGTGACCACCGGCGCGTACATCGCGTCGGCCATCGTGCGCTGCGCGCCGAACAGGTACGGGCCGCCGTACGCCTCGAGGCACTCGGTCCAGATCTCGGTGATGCGGTCGATGTCGGGCTGCGCGCCGGCCCAGATCTTGTGCCCCGGGTGATGCGCCTTCAAGTTCATCGGCAGCGAGCTGCGCAGGTTCGCGAAGCCCGAGTTCATCTCGCCGCTGACCGAACGGCAATGCGCCCGCGCGATGCGGTCCTTCGGCATCAGGCCGGCGCCCGGCTTGATCTCGTCCAGGTACTGCGCGATCGCGAGCGTGTTCCACACCTTTGCGCCCTCGTGCGTCAGGCAGGGCACGCGGATCGACGGCGCGAGCAGCAGCAGTTCCTTGCGCGCATCGGCGTCGTCGGGCGACACCATCACCTCGTCGAAGTCCAACCCGGCGAAGCGCGCCAGCAGCCAGCCGCGCAGCGACCACGACGAGTAGTTGCGGCTGCTGAGCGTCAGCGTCGCCTTCGCCGTGGCAGCCTCCGCCTTCCTCGGAGCAGGCTTGGCAGCAGGCTTCTTCGCGGCGACGGTCGACATGCGGGGTCTCCGAAACCACGCGGCGGGGCGGCGTGTCCGGCATGGCATTGCAAGCGCTGTGCCACGGCCTGGTGCGTGCCGGCCGGCTGGCGCGCAAGTTGCTCGTTCTCCTGCGCACGCTACCGCGCGCAGGAGAACCCATGATGTACCAGGCTTACCAGGCCCACGCCGACATGATGTGGCCGCTGCAGGCGCTCGCGCGCACGGCGCTGCCGATGCTGCAGGACCCGAGCTTCGGCTGGTCGGCGCTCGCAGGCAACCGCAAGCTTGCGGCCGCCTGCGAGCTGATGGGCCTGGCCCAGGTGACGCACCACCGCCCGGCGTTCGGCATCGAGAGCGTGCTCGTCGCCGGCGAGCCGGTGGCCGTCACCGAGGAGGCCGCGTTGGTGACGCCGTTCGCGACGCTGCTGCACTTCCGCAAGGACAGGGGCAACCCCACCGCGGCACCGCAGCCGCGGGTGCTGATCGTCGCGCCGATGTCCGGCCACTTCGCGACGCTGCTGCGCGACACCGTGCGCACGATGCTCGCCGACCACGACGTCTACATCACCGACTGGCACAACGGCCGCGAGATGCCGCTCTCGGCCGGCCCGTTCGGGCTCGACGAGTACACGCAGCACCTGATCGACTTCCTCGCGGCGATCGGCGAGGGCGCGCACCTGATGGCGATCTGCCAGCCCTGCGTGGCCGCGCTGAGCGCCGTCGCGGTGATGTCGCAGGACCGCCACCCGGCCACGCCGCTGAGCCTGACGCTGATGGCCGGGCCGATCGATTGCCGCATCAGCCCGACCGAGGTCAACAAGCTCGCGATGACCAAGGACATCGCGTGGTTCGAGAAGCACCTGATCGGCGTCGTGCCGTGGCGCTATCCGGGCGCCGGCCGCCGCGTCTACCCGGGCTTCGTGCAGCTGACCGCGTTCATGAGCATGAACAAGGATCGGCACATCAACGCCTTCAAGACCTACTACGAAAACCTGGCGCACCCGCAGCCGGATGAAGACCGGCTGAAGCAGGCCGCCGCGACGCGCAACTTCTACGAGGAGTACTTCGCGGTCGCCGACCTGCCGGCCGAGTTCTACCTCGAGACCGTGCGGCTGGTGTTCCAGGAGTACGCGCTGCCGCTCGGCCGGCTCACGTTCCGCGGGCGCCCGGTCGAGCCGGCCGCGATCCGCCGCACTGCGCTGCTGACGGTCGAGGGCGAGCGCGACGACATCTGCGCGCCCGGCCAGACCCTCGCCGCGCAGGACCTGTGCAGCGGGCTGCGGCCGTACCTGCGCACACACTACGTGCAAGCCGGCGTCGGCCACTACGGCGTCTTCAGCGGCCGGCGCTGGCAGAACCACATCTACCCGATCGTGCGCGACGTGATCCACGTGTCGCGCCAGGTGTGACTTCCGTGACAGCCGATCCGCCAAGATGTATCCGGCGGGTTACTCAATGGCCACATCTGGTTACGAGTTGACTTGCAGACTGCCGCTTCCCGCACTTGCCGAGAAGGAAGCGACGATGACAACCCGCCCTGCAGCCTGCCCCACCGATCGCCTGACGGGCGACTACTCGACACTGGACATCGACCTCACCGTCAGCCTCGACGACATCCGGCGCGACTACAATGCGCCCCACCCGTCATTGGGGAGTAGCCGCCCTGCAGCCACTGCAGGGGCTTGCGTCAACACACTTGGCCCTCAGGCCATGGCGCAGGCAGCAGTGACCCTGTCACAGGCCTGGCAAGACCGATGACCGTGCTGCCTCCGGAAGGGCCGGGGTTGCGGCGCGGTCGTTGCGTCCACCGGCCCCGGAGTACTGCCCCCTCATGGAAGCCTTCCTCGTCTCGACCGGCGCCGTCGCGCTCGGCGAGATCGGCGACAAGACCCAGCTGCTCGCGCTGCTGCTCGCCGCCAGGTTCCGCCGCCCGCTGCCGATCATCCTCGGCATCCTGGTCGCGACCCTCGTCAACCATGCGCTGGCCGGCGCCGTCGGCACCGCGATCGCAGCCTGGCTCGGGCCGGACACGCTGCGCTGGATCATCGGTGGGTCGTTCCTCGCGATGGCCGCGTGGATGCTGGTCCCCGACAAGATCGACGAGGACGAGGCCGCCCCGCAGCGCTTCGGCGTGTTCGGCACCACGGTGATCGCGTTCTTCCTCGCCGAGATGGGCGACAAGACGCAGATCGCGACCGTCGCCCTCGCCGCGCGCTATGCCGACCTCGGCGCGGTGGTGGCCGGCACGACGCTCGGGATGATGCTGGCCAACGTGCCCGCGGTGCTGCTCGGGCACCAGGCCGCGACGAAGCTGCCGATCAAGCTCGTGCACGGCATCGCGGCGGCGATCTTCGCGGCGCTGGGCCTGCTGACCTGGTTCAACGTCGGGCACCTGTTCTGACTACTTGGCGATGAGATCCCCGCTCGGCAGGGCCGGTGCTTCGTCGTGCACCGGCGAGGGTTTGCGCTCTCGCACGAGGTAGGAATACACCACCGGCACGACGATCAGCGTCAGCAGCGTCGACGTGATCACGCCGCCGATGATGGCCCGCCCCATGCCCGCCTGGATCTCGCCGCCCTCGCCGAGCGCGAGCGCCAGCGGCAGCATGCCGAACACCATCGCGGCCGTCGTCATGATGATCGGTCGCATCCGCACCAGCCCGGCCTGCAGCAGCGCGTCGGCCATCGAGAGGCCGGCCTTGCGGCCGTGGTTCGCGAAGTCGACCAGCAGGATCGCGTTCTTCGTCACCAGCCCCATCAGCATCACCAGGCCGATCATCGAGAACAGGTTCAGCGTCGAGCGCGTCACCCACAGCGCGATCATCACGCCCAGCAGCGCCAGCGGCAGCGACACCATGATCGCCACCGGCTGCAGGAAGCTGCCGAACTGCGAGGCCAGCACGATGTAGATGAAGATGACGGCCGCGACCAGCGCCATCAGGATGCCGCTCAGGGCCTCGGCCTGGTCCTTGGTCTGCCCGCCGACGTCGAAGCGGTAGCCCGGCGGCAGCTGCGTCTCCTTGACGATCTTCTGCACGTCGGCACCCACGTCGCCGCTCGGGCGGCCCTGCGTGCCGGCATAGATGGCCTGGCGGCGCTGCAGGTCCTGGCGCTTGATCACCAGCGGGTTCACCACCGGCACGATGTCGGCCACGCGCGACAGCGCGATCGGCGTGCCGTCCTTCGCATAGGCGACCGGCAGGCTGTCGAGCTGCGTGATGTTCTCGCGCGAGGCCTGCGGCAGCCGCAGTTCGACGTCGACCTGCTCGCCGTCGGGCGAGGTCCAGTACGTGGCCACGTCACCGTTCACGTAGCTGCGCAGGCTGGTCGCCAGCTGGCTGGTGGTGAGGCCGAGTTCGCGCACCGCGTCGGGCTTCAGCCGCACCGCGTAGGCCGGCAGGCCGGGCTTCACCGAGGTCGTCAGGTCGGCGATGCCCTTGACCTTGGCGACCTTGTCGGCGAGCCGCTGCACCTCGGTCTCGAGCACCTTCGGATCGGGCCCGAGCAGCGCGACGTAGATCGGCTGCTGGCCGACCGTGATCTCGATGCCGGGAATCGGCTTCAGCGCCTCGCGCATCGCCGCCTCGACCTCGCTCTGCTTGCGCTTGCGCTCGCCGGGCTTCACCAGCTGGATCGCGAGCGTCGCCGAGTTGCGGCTGCCGTTGCCGGTGTCGCCGATCGTCGTCGAGGTCAGGCGCACCTCGCTCATGCCGCGGATCACCTGCTCCACCTGCGCCAGCTTCGCGCTCGCGCGCGGCAGGCTGGTGCCCACCGGCAACGTCACGTTCAGCTGGATGTAGCTGTTGTCGGCATCGGGGATGAACTCGCTGCCGATCTGCGTCGACAGGAACAAGGCCATCACGAAGCTGCCGAGCGCGCCCAGCAGCACCAGCGCGCGCGGCGTGACGGTCGCCAGGCGCACACCGCGCCGCTGCGAGGCATCGCGCCGGCCGTCGGCATCGAAGGGCCGGCCCCAGGCCGGGATCGGCGGGAACAGCATGCGGTAGCGCCGGCCCGAGAACACCCAGCGGATCGTGCGCTCGTAGACGACATGCAGCACGTCCATGCCGCGGTCGGTCCAGCGCATCAGGTGGCCGAGCACCGGCAGCTTCGCGAGGCGGTTGGTCGGCGGATCGCGCCAGATGCTGGACAGCATCGGGTCGAGCGTGAAGCTGACGAACAGCGACACCAGCACCGCCACCGCCACCGTGACGCCGAACGGGAAGAAGAACTTGCCGATGATGCCCTTCATGAAGGCCACCGGCACGAACACCGCGCAGATCGCGAAGGTGGTGGCCATCACCGCCAGGCCGATCTCCTCGGTGCCCTCGCGCGCCGCCTGCACGTGGCTCTTGCCCATGTGCACGTGGCGCACGATGTTCTCGCGCACCACGATCGCATCGTCGATCAAGAGCCCGATGCACAGGCTCAGCGCCATCATCGTCATGAAGTTCAGCGTGAAGCCGAACGCGTACACCGCGATGAAGGACGAGATCACCGCGATCGGCAGCGTCAGGCCGGTGATCACCGTGCTGCGCCAGCTGTGCAGGAACAGGAACACGATCGCGATCGTCAGCAGCGCGCCTTCGACCAGCGTGTGCTTGACGCCCGTCAGGCTGCGCTCGACCCAGTCGCTGTCGGCGTACACCAGCTTCAGCTCGACGCCGGGCGGCAGGCTCTTGCGCAGCTCCTCGGCGGCCTCCTTGATGGCGGCGCCGGTCTCGACGATGTTGGCATCCTGCTGCTTGTAGACCTGGAACGAGATGGCCGGCACGCCGTCGACGCGCGACAGCGAATCGGGCTCGCGCTCGCGCTCGACCAGCTCGCCGAGGTCGGCCAGCCGCACCACCATGCCGTTGCGCGACGCGATCACCACGTCGGCGAAGGCCTTGGCGTCGCGCACCTTGCCCTCGACGCGCACGATCGCGTCCTCCTTCGCGCTGCTGAGCTGGCCGACCGGCATGTCGGCGTTGGCGCGCTGCAGCGCGGCGGACACGTCGGCCGGCGTCAGCTGGTAGGCGCGCAGGCGCTGCGGGTCGAGGTCGATGCGCACCTGGCGCACCGTCATGCCGCCGACGTCGACGCGTGCCACGCCGGCCGAGCGCTCCAGCCGCTTGCGCACCACCTGGTCGGCCAGCAGCGAGAGCTCGCGCGCGCTGCGGTCGGGCGCCAGCAGCGACAGGTAGACGGTGGGCTGCGCGTTGTCGCCGTCGAAGCGCGAGACGAACGGCGTCTTCGCGTCGCGCGGGAACACCGGCTGCACCGCCGCGACCTTGTCGCGCACGTCCTGCACCGCGCGCGTCATGTCGGCGCTGAGCTGGAACTCGACGACCGTCTCGCTGCGGCCCTCGAAGCTGTTCGAGCGGATCATCTTCACGCCGGAGATGCCGTTCAGCGCCAGCTCGATCGGGCGGGTCAGCTCGGTCTCGGTCGCGTCGGGCGAGGCGCCCGGGTAGGCGACGCTGACGAAGACGATCGGCGGCGAGATGTCGGGCAGGCGCTCGACGCGCAGCTGGCTGTACGAGAACAGGCCGAGCACGCACAGCGCGGCCATGATCATCGTCGCGAAGACGGGGTTGTTGATGGAGACGCGGGTGAACCACATGGCGGTCGGTCTCCAGGATCAGGAACTGGCGACGGCGGAGGCCGCCGACGTCGCGGAAGCGGCCTTCGGCGCCGTGCGCTGCGTGACGATCTTCGCCGGCTGGCCTTCGCGCAGGTTGTCGAAGCGCGCGCCGAGCACCTGGCTGTCGGCCGCGAGGCCCTTGGCGATCTCGATGCGGTCGCTCGCGGCATCCTTGCGGCCGGTGATCACGATGCGGCGCACCAGCGCGTCCTTCTCGAGCGTCCAGACGAAATCCTGGCCCGAGGCCTGGCCGACCGCGCTGATCGGCAACGTGAGGCGCGGCGCCTCGTCGGGCAGCACCACGCGGGCCTGCGCGTACTGACCGGCGCGGAACAGCTCCTGGCGGTTGTCCAGCACCACGACCACGCCGATCGCACGCGTGCCGGCCTCGGCGGCGGGGGCGATGCGGTCGATGCGGCCCGGCACCGGCTGGCCCTGCCCTTCCACCTGCACCTGCACCGGCTGGCCGGGCTTCAGCAGCGAGACCTCGTGCGTGCCGACGGTGCCGGCGAGCTCCAGCGTCGACAGGTCGACCACCGTCAGCAGCTGCTGCTCGGCGCTGACCTTCTCGCCGGGCACCACATGGCGCTTGCCGACGATGCCGGAGATCGGCGCGACCAGCGCCGCTTCCCTGACGCCGACGCGCGTGGTGGCCAGCTGGGCCTGCGCCGACTTGAGCTGCGCGCGCGCCGAATCGAGGCGGGCCTGCGACGACTGCAGCGCGGTCGGCGAGATGAAGTTCTGCGCCGACAGGCCGACGTTGGCGGCATGCGTGCGTTCGGCCTCGACCAGCGCGGCCTGCGCGGATTCGACCGATGCCGAACGGTCGGCGACGCGGCTCTGCAGGTCGGCCAGGTCGATGTCGCCGAGCAGCTGGCCGGCCTTGACGCGGCTGCCTTCGGCCACCTTCAGTTCGAGCAGCGTGCCGGTGGCCTTGGCGCGGATCACCGCGGTGCGCGGTGCGACCAGCGGCCCGGAGAACTCCACCACCAGCGGCATCGCGAGCTGCTTCGGCTGCACGACCTCGGACGCGACGAACTCGAGCGCGACGAGCGCCGGCTCCTTCTTCTTGTCGCCGCCCTCCTTCGAGCCGTTGCTGCGGCCGGGCACCAGCGCCAGCACGAGGCCGACGATGACCACCGCGCCGATCGCGCCGCCCACCCAGAGTCCACGCCGGGAGGTCCGTGATGATCCTCCGCCCACCGGCTGCTGCCCGTGTGAGGCGGCGCCGTGATCGTTGTGTGCTGTATTCATGGGCGGGAGTGTAGATTCGGCCCCCACCCGTCTGACAAGGTCTGCGACAGACTGCAGATTGGGGGGGCCGAGCCGTGAACCGGCCCGACGAATCGGTGGAACTTCGCGACGAACTGCGATCAGCGACGACGGATCACTGGTGCCCGGCGATCGGGTGCGGCTCGTAGCCTTCGCCGAGCGCCCGCAATTCGTCCGGCGGCAGCGACAGCTCGGCGGCCGCCACCGCCTCGTCGAGCTGCGGCAGCTTGCTGGCGCCGATGATCGGCGCGCTGACGCCCGGCTGGTGCAGCAGCCACGCACAGGCCAGCGTCGCCGGGCTGACGCCACGCTGCGCCGCCAGCGCCTTCAGCCGCTCCACCGTCTTGAAGTCGCTGTCGCGGTAGTACAGGGTCTGCGCGATGTTGTCGGTCTGCGCCCGCGCGGTCGCGCCGCCGGCCTTGTCGTCACGGGCCCGGTTGCCGGCCAGGAAGCCGCGTGCCAGCGGGCTCCACGGGATCAGGCCCACGCCCTGGTCGCGGCACAGCGGAATCATCTCGCGCTCTTCCTCGCGGTAGGCCAGGTTGTAGTGGTTCTGCATGCTGATGAACGGCGTCCAGCCGTGGCGGCGCGCGGTCTCCTGCATCTTCGCGAACTGCCAGGCCCACATCGAACTCGCCCCCAGGTAGCGCACCTTGCCCGCCTTCACCAGGTCGTGCAGCGCCTCCATCGTCTCCTCGACCGGCGTGTTCGGGTCGAAGCGGTGGATCTGGTAGAGGTCGATGTAGTCGGTCTTCAGGCGGGCGAGGCTCGCATCGACCGCATGGAACAAGCGCTTGCGGCTCAGGCCGTGCAGGTTCGGCGGAGCCTGGTCGAACGCGGTCGCGGCGTTGCGGTATTCCATCTCGACCAGGTAGTAGGCCTTGCTCGCGATGACGACCTCGTCGCGCCGGCAGAACTCGCGGATGAAGCGGCCGGTCAGCACCTCGCTCTCGCCGGACGAGTACATGTCGGCGGTGTCGAAGAAGTTGATGCCGAGCTCGACAGCGCGCTGCACCAGCGGCCGGCTCGCGGCCTCGTCGAGCACCCAGGGCCGCCAGTCGGGGCGGCCGTAGGTCATCATGCCGAGCGCGATGCGCGACACCTGCAGGCCGCTGCGGCCGAGTCGGATGGTTTTCATGGCCGCCAGCGTAGCGCCTGCGGCAAGGCATCAGCGCGTGTGGGCAAGCATCCACTGGTAGATGTTGCGGCCGGTCTCGACCTGCGCGGCCGGGTCGTAGGTGCGCGTCCACGAATCGTGGCCGACGCCCGGGTACAGCGTCAGCTTCGCCGCCGGGTCGACCGCGTTCGCGCAGGTGTAGCCGTCGGCCGCCGTCGCCTTGTTCAGCTTGTCGACCCAGCCCTGCGACAGCGCCGGCAGCACCGTGGTGTCGGCCGTGCCGTGGAAGGCGAACACCGGCAGGTTGCCGGCGACCATCGCGTTGCAGATGCCGTTGTTCGCACCCTTCGGATCGGCCGCGCCGGCGATCGGCACCAACGCGGCGATCTGCGATGCCCACGAGGTCTTCGGTGACGAACCCGCCACCGATGCGGTCGCCAGGCTCCAGGCCGCCCCGCCGCCCATCGACAGCCCGGTCACGTAGATGCGCTTCGGATCGACCCGGTAGGTCTTGATCGCATGCGCCAGCATGCCGGCGGTGTCGTTGCCGTTCCACCAGCCGCGGCTGTCCTGCGGCGAGACGACGATGAAGCATTCACGCCCGGCTGGCATGTCGAAGCACATGTCATTGTTGGCGGCGATCAGCTTCGGCGGACCATGGCGCTTGACGTTGTCGAGTTGCGAACCGTTGGCCGCGCCGGTCTCGCCGGCGCCGTGGAAGAACACCATCAGCGGGTACGTCTTGCCACTGCCTGTGTAGTCGGCCGGCAGGTACTCCCAGTACCAGACCGGCAGCGTGCCGTCGAGCGAGGTGAAGCTCTTCTTCAGCTGGCGCTCGGAGGGCTTGGTGGCCTGCGCAGGCGGGGGCGGGTCGACGTTGCCGGAAGGAGCGCCGGTCGTGCTGCTGTCATCGCCACCGCCGCCGCAGCCCGCCAACAGCAGGCCGAAGGTGATCGTCGTCGCAAGGCGCAGGTTCATGGCACGGACTCCCGAGGGCTCATCCATCGGAAAGCAAGGGATGCGCCTTGCGGTTTCGCGGGGAGATCGGCCTGGTTTGCGACGATTTGCGGCAATCCCTCACACGGCCTGTCGCCCTATGCGATGCGCGGTGTCTCGACGCGCACGTCACCGCACTGCGCCCGGTGCCGCAGCGCGTGGTCCATCAGCACGAGCGCCAGCATCGCCTCGGCGATCGGCGTGGCGCGGATGCCGACGCAGGGGTCGTGGCGGCCGTGCGTCTGCACGACGGTCGGATTGCCCTGCAGGTCGATCGAATCGCGCGGGCTGTGGATCGAGCTGGTCGGCTTGATCGCGATGTTGACGGTGATGTCCTGGCCGGTGCTGATGCCGCCCAGCACGCCACCGGCGTTGTTGGTGCGGAAGCCCTGCGGCGTCAGCTCGTCGCCATGCTGCGTGCCGCGCTGCGCGACGCTCGCGAAGCCGGCGCCGATCTCGACGCCCTTCACCGCGTTGATGCCCATCATCGCGTAGGCGATGTCGGCGTCGAGCTTGTCGAACAGCGGCTCGCCCAGCCCGACCGGCACCTGCGCCGCCTCGACGCGGATGCGCGCGCCGACCGAATCGCCCGACTTGCGCAGCGCGTCCATGTAGGCCTCGAGTTCGGCGATCTTCGAGGCGTTGGCGGCGAAGAACGGGTTCTCGCCGATGTGCTGGTGGCCCTCGAACGGAATCTCCAGCTCGCCCAGCTGGGTCATGTGGCCGCGGAAGGTGGTGCCGTACTGCGCCTTCAGCCATTTGCGCGCCACGGCGCCGGCGCCGACCATCGGCGCGGTGAGCCGGGCCGACGCGCGCCCGCCGCCGCGCGGGTCGCGGATGCCGTACTTGTGCCAGTAGGTGTAGTCGGCGTGGCCGGGCCGGAAGGTCTGCAGGATGTTGCCGTAGTCCTTGCTGCGCTGGTCGGTATTGCGGATCAGCAGGCAGATCGGCGTGCCGGTGGTCTTGCCCTCGTAGACGCCGGACAGGATCTCCACCGCATCCGGCTCGTTGCGCTGCGTCACGTGGCGCGAGGTGCCGGGGCGGCGGCGATCGAGCTCGGGCTGGATGTCGGCTTCGCTGAGCTCCATCCCCGGCGGGCAGCCGTCGATCACGCACCCGATGGCCGGCCCGTGCGACTCGCCGAAGTTGGTGACGCGGAACAGGGTGCCGAGGGTGCTGCCGGACATGGGTGCCTTCAAGACGGAAAACGGGAACGAGGCGCCAACACATCGTGATGCGAAGGCGGCCTTGAAGTTTAAGGGTTCGTCCCTTGGGAGCGCAGCCCGGTGCTTCAAGAGCGGAATCCTTGCTGATTCAGCAATGCCGACTTGCCGGTGATGGGGTTTTTCACAGTCAGGGACAACCCTAGCATTCACCCCCAAGACGCAGCACCGGTCGGTGTCTGCCACGCGGTCGGAGTTGGACGCGTGCCTGTGGGACAAGGGGTCCACCTACTGATCGGAGAAGAATCTCATGAAGTTCGCCACCTTTGCAGTGACCGCAGTCGCCCTGGCTGCCGCGTCGGCCGCCAACGCGCAAGACGCACAACAATCCACCACCAACGTGACGCTGTACGGCGTCGCCGATGCCTACGTGCAGTTCGCCAACGGCGCGGCCAACCTGAGCCGCGTGCAGTCGGGCGGCCTGCAGGGCTCGCGCTTCGGCCTGCGCGTCACCGAAGACCTCGGCGGCGGCCTGCGTGCCCTGGCCGTGCTCGAAAGCGGCGTCAACATCGACGACGGCACCAACGGCCAGAACGCGTTCTGGGGCCGCCAGTCGTATGTCGGCATCGGCTCGGCGCAGTTCGGCACGCTGACCCTGGGTCGCCAGTACGGCAGCATCTACAACCTGTCGAGCGACTTCAGCGAGTTCTCGAACGTCTCGACCGGCGCGAGCACGGCCGTCATCGGCGGCTTCGGCGGCTACGAGCCGGTGCGCGGCGGCACCACCACCACGGCCACCGGCAACGGCGGCCCGGCGCGCATCAACAACTCGGTCAAGTACGAGACCCCGACCTTCAGCGGCTTCAAGGCCGGCGCACTGTGGGGCTTCGGCGAGTCCACCGGCGCGACCAACGAGCAGCGCACGGCCGACGTCTACGCCCGCTACAGCGGCTACGGCTTCGACGCGATGCTGTCGTTCGTCGACGACAAGCAGGACCTGACCTCGCAGGACGTGCGCACGACCTCGGGCGCGGTCGGCTACACGTACGGCGACTGGCACGGCACGGCCGGCGTGATCTCGGTGAACGACCGCAGCGCGGTGGATGCCGACGGCCAGGGCTTCTGGGTGGGCGGCGACTACCGCTTCGGCGCGAACACGGTGCGCGCGCAGTACGTGCAGAACAAGGCCAAGAACGTGAACGAAGGCAAGACGCAAGCCTTCGGCGTCGGTTACCAGTACGATCTGTCGAAGCGCACGGCGCTGTACAGCGCGGTGACGCGCTTCAAGAACGAAGGCGACGGCTATGCTGATCGCTGGGCCAGCGCCGTGCCGGCCGGCCTGACGAACGCCGGGGACCGCAACATCACGGAATTCACCACCGGCATCCGCCACTCGTTCTGAGTGAGCCGCTGGTGAAGAAGGCCCGCTCTGTGAAGGGCGGGCCTTTTCATTTCTGTTGTCGGCGCACCGTCAATCTAGTAACGTTGCTACGTAGATGGAGGACGCCGCGATGAGGATCACCACCACACTTTCCAGCAGGGAATTCAACCAGGACACGGCTCGTGCGAAGAAGGCCGCTGCACAAGGACCGGTGGTCATCACGGACCGCGGCCAGCCGTCTCATGTGTTGATGACCTACGAGCGCTATCGCGAACTCACGGGAAACCTGCCGAGCATCGTCGACTTGCTCGGAATGTCCGAGGGCGCCGATATCGAGTTCGAGCCTGGGCGATTGGGCTCCGCTTACCGCGCGGCGGAGTTCGACTGATGTATCTGCTCGACACCAACGTGGTGTCCGAGCTGCGCAAGGCTCCGAGCGGCCGCGCCGATCCCCATGTGGTGGTTTGGGCGGCTTCCGTCACTGCGGCCGATTTGTCGATCTCGGCGGTGACTGTTCTTGAACTGGAGCTTGGAATATTGCGATTGCAGCGTCGCGACGCTGCGCAATCTGCGAACTTGCGCAGATGGATGGACGAGCAAGTCCTGCGCACCTTCGGCGAGAGGATTCTCCCCGTGGACACGACGGTCGCTTTGCGCTGTGCCACCTTGCACGTGCCGGACCCGTGCTCCGATCGCGATGCGCTCATCGCTGCGACCGCCCTGGTTCACGGCCTGATCGTTGTCACCCGAAATGTCGCCGACTTCAAAACCACCGGCGCGCGGCTTCTGAATCCGTGGCATCGCGAACAAGCGTGATTCCAGGGAGACGCCTCGCCGAGCGAGCAGCGTCAGTTCTGAACAGGTTGTTGATCCTCGACGGGCCAGTCGCGGATATACGCCTTCAGCATCCGGTTCTCGAAGTCCTGGCTGTCGACCACTGCCTTCGCGACGTCGTAGAACGAGATCACGCCCATCAGCGTGCGCTGCGTCATCACCGGCATGTAGCGGGCGTGGCGCTCGAGCATCATGCGGCGCACCTCGTCGATCTCGGTCTCGGGCGTGCAGGTCAGCGGGTGGTCGTCCATCACGGTGCGCACGATGGTCGTGCCGACCGTGCCGCCGTTGCCGACCACGGCCAGGATCACCTCGCGGAAGGTGAGCATGCCGGCGAGGTCGCCGTGCTCCATCACCACCAGCGACCCGATGTCGCGCTCGGCCATCGTGCGCACGGCATGCGCCAGCGGCTGGTCGGGCGAGACAGTGAAAAGCGTGCCGCCCTTGACACGCAGGATGTCTGCGACTTTCATGGGTCCTCTCCTTGGGGGTGTGTCGGGCCAATATAGCCCACAATTCTTCACAACAACATCCCCGGCTGCACCCACGAGGTGCCTCCGGCGGCCGCGAAGAACGACAGGAGATCCCATGCCCGGCCCATCCGACCCCGGCTTCGACACGCTTGCGCTGCACGCAGGCGCCGGCCCCGACCCGTCCACCGGCGCCCGCGCGGTGCCGATCCACCTGAGCACCAGCTTCGTGTTCGAGAGCAGCGACCATGCCGCGGCGCTGTTCAACATGGAGCGCTCGGGGCACGTCTACAGCCGCATCTCGAACCCGACCACCGCGGTGCTGGAAGAACGCGTCGCGGCGCTCGAAGGCGGCACCGGCGCGATCGCGACCGCCAGCGGGCAGGCCGCCCTGCACCTGGCGATCTGCACGCTGGCCGGCGCGGGCTCGCACATCGTCGCGAGCAGCGCGCTGTACGGCGGCTCGCACAACCTGCTGCACTACACGCTGGCGCGCTTCGGCATCGCCACCACCTTCGTGCGCCCCGGCGACATCGACGGCTGGCGCGCCGCGATCCGCCCCGAGACGCGGCTGCTGTTCGGCGAGACCGTCGGCAACCCCGGGCTGGACGTGCTCGACATCCCCACCGTCAGCGCGATCGCGCACGAGCATGGGCTGCCGCTGCTGGTCGACTCGACGCTGACCTCGCCGTGGCTGATGCGCCCGTTCGACCACGGGGCCGACCTCGTCTACCACTCGGCCACCAAGTTCCTGAGCGGCCACGGCACCGTGATCGGCGGCGTGCTGGTCGACAGCGGGCAATTCGACTGGGACGCCTCCGGACGATTCCCCGAGCTGACCCGCCCCTACGACGGCTTCCACGGCATGGTGTTCAGCGAGGAGAGCACCGTCGGCGCCTTCCTGCTGCGCGCGCGGCGCGAGGGGCTGCGCGATTTCGGCGCCTGCATGAGCCCGCACACCGCGTGGCTGATCCTGCAGGGCGTCGAGACGCTGTCGCTGCGGATGGAGCGCCACATGGCGAACGCGCGCAAGGTGGTCGCCTTCCTGGCTGCGCACCCGATGGTCGCGCGCGTCGGCCACCCCGACCTGCCGACCCACCCCGACCATGAACTCGCGAAACGCCTGCTGCCGCGCGGCAGCGGCTCGGTGTTCAGCTTCGACCTGAAGGGCCAGCGCGCGCAGGGCCGTGCCTTCATCGAGGCGCTGAAGGTGTTCTCGCACCTGGCCAACGTCGGCGACTGCCGCTCGCTGGTGATCCACCCGGCGACGACCACGCATTTCCGCATGGACGATGCCGCGCTCGCGCAGGCCGGCATCACGCAGGGCACGATCCGGCTGTCGATCGGGCTGGAGGATGCCGACGACCTGATCGACGACCTGTCGCGCGCGCTGCGGGCCGCGCAGAAGGCGGGTGGCGCATGAAGCTCGACGTGCAGGGCCGTGCGGCCTTCGTCTACACCGGCGGCAAGACACTCGACCCCGGGCTGCCGGCGGTAGTGTTCATCCACGGCGCGATGCACGACCACAGCGTGTGGGGGCTGCAGAGCCGCTCGCTCGCGCACCACGGCCGTGCGGTGCTGGTGCCCGACCTGCCCGGCCACGGCCGCAGCGACGGGCCGGCGCTGGCGAGCGTCGAGGCCTGTGCCGACTGGCTGCTCGCGCTGCTGGCCGCGGCCGGCATCGAGCGTGCGGCCCTGGTCGGCCACAGCATGGGCTCGCTGATCGCGCTCGAAGCCGCCGCCCGGCTCGGCGAGCGCGCGAGCCGGCTGGTGCTGCTCGGCCCGGCGTACCCGATGAAGGTGTCCGACACGCTGCTGTCGACCTCGCTGGATGCGCCGCTGAAGGCGATCGACATGGTCAACGCGTTCTCGCACGCCGGCCACGCCGCCAAGCCTTCGGCCCCGGCGCCGGGCTTCTCGCTGCACGGCGCGAACCGGGCGCTGATGCGCCGCCTGCAGGCGGGGCACGCCGCCGCGGGGCATGGCAACCTGTTCCACCAGGATTTCCAGGTGTGCAACCGCTACGCCGGCGGGCTCGAAGCGGCCGCCCGGGTGCGCTGCGGCAGCCTGATGATCGTCGGCGCGCACGATCAGATGACGCCGCCGAAGGCGAGCGCCGCACTGGCCCATGCGTTGCATGCGAAGGTTCTGGCGTTGCCGGCCGGGCATTCCCTGATGGGAGAGGTGCCCGACGCCGTGTTGAATGCGATCCAGGCCTTCATTTCGGAGGAAGCCCGATGAACAGCAGTACCGTTCAGTCGCTGAAGAGCTTCGCGGAGTTCTACCCGTACTACCTCGGCGAGCATGCGAACCGCACCTGCCGCCGCCTGCACTTCATCGGCTCCAGCCTGGCGTTGCTGTGTCTCGTGACCGGCCTCGTGCGCGGCCAGCCGCTCTACTTCGTCTACGCGCTGCTGTGCGGCTACGGCTTCGCGTGGGTCGGGCACTTCGTGTTCGAGAAGAACCGGCCGGCCTCGTTCAAGCGCCCGCTGTACAGCTTCATGGGCGACTGGGTCATGTACAAGGACATCTGGGTGGGCAGGATCCCGTTCTAGAGCCAGGCCATGGACGCCAAGGACCTGCCCGTCCTCGAGCAGCTCGCCCACATCGAGCGGCTGATCGATGCGATCGACCTGCCGATCGGCCGCTGGGACCTGCAGCACCGGCTGGTGTTCTGCAACGACCCCTACCTGAGCTGGGCGCAACGCGGCCGCGAGGAGCTGCTGGGCCACACGCTGGCCGAGCTGTACGGCGACGAGGCCTGGGAGCGCGCGAGCGGGGCGTTCGCGCAGGCCGCGCAGGGGCGCACCGTCAACTACGAGCGGCGGCTGAAGCACGGCTGCCATGCCGGCCGCTGGGCGCGCATCCAGGTGCTGCCGCACCTCGACCCGGCCGGCCGCGTCGACGGCATCTTCACGATCGCGATCGACATCCACCAGGATGTGCTGGAGCGCGAGGCGCTGGTCGCCGCACGCCAGCGGCTCGACCGCTTCACCGAGAACATCCCGTTCCCGCTGACCTACGTCGACCGCGACTTCGTGCTGCGCTTCGTCAACAAGGCGTATGTCGAGGCGACCGGCCAGCAGCCGAAGCAGTTGCTGGGCCGGCCGATCGGCGACGTGCGCGGCTCCAAGCGCTGGGCCGAGCACGAGCCGTACTTCGTGCAGGCGCTGGCCGGGCACACGGTGCAGTACGCGCGCATGGTCGACCTGGCGTCCCAGGGGCAGCGCTGGATGCGCACCAGCTACGTGCCCGACTTCGATGCCTGCGGCGAGGTGATCGGCGTCTACACCGTGACGGTCGACGTGCACGAGCTGACGATCACGCAGCAGCAGCTCAAGCGCAGCGTCGAGCGCGACGCGCTGACCGACGTGCTGAGCCGGCGCACGATGATGGACCGCATCGAGGCGGCGCTGCTCGATGCGGTGCAGCTGCCGGTGGCGCTGTTCTTCGTCGACCTCGATGGGTTCAAGGCGGTGAACGACCGGCTGGGGCACCGGACGGGTGATGAGCTGCTGGTGTCGGTGGCACGCGCGCTGCAGGCCGCGGTGCGCGCCGAGGACGCGGTGGGCCGCTTCGGCGGCGACGAGTTTCTGGTGCTGGCGCCGGTGCGCGACACCGCCGGCGCGCATGCGCTCGCGCTGCACATGCTGCAGGCGGTGGCGGGCGTCGACCGGCATGGCATCAGCGCGAGCATCGGCTACGCGCTGGCGCCCGGCGATGCGCAGAACCCGCAGCGGCTGCTGCAGCTGGCGGACGATGCGATGTACTGCGCGAAGCGGCGGGGCAAGAATTGCGTGATTCATGCGAGCAACGGGGCTGACCGCAGTTGAGCGGCGAATCTTTGCAGAATCGATTTCAACCCAATGACGTCGACAGCTTCGGATACCTCGGCAATCACGCAGCGCACCTGAAAATGCCAGCGTTTCTCCAAGGCGACCGGCAGTTGGGTCATCGCGCAACACAGCGCCTGGACAGCGTCTGCCCTTTGGCGTCGATTCAGGCGACCCATCCCCAATGACACGGCATGCGCCGCGATCTCCGCCGCAGCCTCCTGACAGTTGAGGGACGGGCAGCAAGGGGACGAGGCGTCGACACTCGATATTGCATGATCCATCCGTTGGATGACGAACAACAGGCTGATCCTGCGTTCCCCAACGGCATCGGCGGGATCGGGCAATGCAGCCGCGATCAGGTCTGCCTCCGGAAGCCTGCGCAGCAGATCTTTGTAGCGTCCCAGCTGCACCACAAGCATTCGCAGTGCGGAATCGATGTCTCGGCCATCGCCACGATTGCCGGCGGTGGCCGCGCGCCACGGCTCGGATTTGATCGCCGCCAGTTCAGCCAGAAAAGTCTGCTTCTCCGCGACGCTGGCCAGCCATTGAACGGCATCGGCCAGTTGTTCCGGCGTCTTGGCTGTGAAGACCTTGGCACGGAACCAGGGCAGTCTTGCCCTCAGCCATTCGGATCCCGTCAACGGAAGCGAGCCCAACCGATCGCACGAACTGAAGAATGTCCGGGCCTGCAGTTGCGGAGTCCATGTCGCGCATCTGAGCTCTTCACCGATCGCGCGCAGTTGACCTCGGACATGCACGCCATCAATCGGCGCAGCAGCGGGCCACTCGACGGCGAGGTTCAAACGCTTGATCGCAACGATCAGTTCGCCCCAATCATCAGACACTGCGTGCGCTGGGTCGGGCATATCGCGGAGGATCTTGTCGAGCGACTGTCCGCCAGTGAAGAATGGAGCTGCACGCCACTGGTCAGCCAACCGGCGCAGCGACATCGCGGCCCGCTTGATGGCACCTACCCGACCGCCCCGGTCGTCGACGGAAGATGCCTCCAGCAATGTGGAGCGAACCGTCTCCAGCTCGGCCAGGAGACGTCGCCGCTCGGGATGGAGAACGGCCATCCATTGCACGCATTCGCGAAGCGGATCCTCGGGTATCCATCGATCCCTGAGGGCGAGCATCGCCGTCAATTCCGGCAGACCCACGCAAGCATCCAAAGCGGCCAGCGTGGTGGCCGCATTTGTCTTGTTGAGCGCATGGCTGTTCCGCGCCGTGTCCCGCGAGGCCAGAGGAACATTCGGAATGAAGACCGGAGGGCCGGAGGGCAATCGATGCATGGTGAGAGGCGCAGGAAACCAAAAACGTTCTGTGGTCGCGCGCACTCGCGAGGTTCCGGTCCGCGACCGACACAGATGCACCCGTACCGCGTTCAATCCGCCGCGATCACGTCCCTCAACATCATGTTGCCGAACTGCGCCCGGTGCCAGAACCCGCGCAGCGTCGGCGTCGGGTCGAGCAGCACCTGAGCGATCAGCGGCTGCGCCGAGGTGGTCGCGGGGTCGCACAGCAGCACGTAGCGCGAGTTGCCCTCCTCGTCGAGCCGGCCGACCCAGTCGATCGCGACCAGCGTGTCGAGCAGCGGCTCGATCTGCAGCGGATCGGTGCGCAGCGTCTCCGACAGCTGCGCCGCGCTGATGCCGTGCGTGCTGAGCGCGCGCGCCTGCGCCAGCTCGCGCAGCATGCCCACCGCCAGCTGGAACAGGTAGCCCGGCGTGGACGGCCGGCGGATCACGCGCATCTGCAGGCTCGGCGCATACGCCGCGACCACCGCGCCGAGCAGCACGATCACCCAGCCGAGGTAGATCCAGATCAGCAGGATCGGCACCGTCGCGAACGCGCCGTACAGCGTGGTGTAGGTCGGCACCGAGCTCAGGTACCAGCCCAGGCCCTTCTTCGCGACCTCGAAGCCCGCCGCGACGAACACGCCGCCGGCCGCCGCATGCCGCCAGCGCACCAGCGTGTTCGGCACGTAGTGGAACAGGCCCGCCATCGCCGCCGACAACAGCGCGAACTCGAGCACGTTCAGCAGGAAGCTGACGCCGCCCGGCATCACGCCGACCACGCCGCGCGAGGCCGAGATCGCGTACGAAGTGAGCGACAGGCTCACGCCCAGCAGCAGCGGCCCGAGCGTGACGGCGGCCCAGTACACCAGCACGCGCTGCGCGATCGGCCGCGGCTTGGGCACGCGCCAGATCGCGTTCAGCGTGCGGTCGATCGTCAGCATCAGCGCGAGCGCGGTGAACACCAGCACCACCAGGCCGAAGGTGCCGAGCCGGTTCGCCTTGCTCGCGAACTGCGTCAGCGCGCCCAGCACCGGCTTGGCGATCGAATCGGGCACGAGGCTCTGCAGGAAGTACTTCTGCAGCGCGTCCTGGAAGCTCGAGAACATCGGGAACGCGGTGAACACCGCCAGCATCACCGTGACCAGCGGCACCAGCGAGATCAGCGTCGTGAAGGTCAGGCTGCTGGCGGTCAGGCCCAGGCGGTCCTCGCGGAAGCGCTGGCGCAGCGTGACCAGCGTCTCGAGCCACGGCCAGGTCTGCAGCGTCTGCAGTGCGCGCGAGAGCTGCTGCCGCCATGTCAACGTCAGGGCTTGGGCTTCGGCGCGTGTCGGGAGATTCATCGATGGCATCATAGCCAGCGATGACTGCGCCCCCTGCTCCTTCCGCCTCCTCTGCCCCCCTTCCGCCTGTCGTGCTGTGGACCCGCGCGCTCGCGGTCGGCAGCCTCGCCGGGCTCATCGTGCTCGGCGTGGCCTGGGAGCTGTGGCTCGCGCCGCTGCGGCCGGGCGGCACCTGGCTCGCGCTGAAGGTGCTGCCGCTCGCCTTCGCGCTGGCTGGGCTGCTGCGCCACCGCATGTACACCTACCGCTGGGTCAGCCTGCTGGTGTGGCTCTATTTCATCGAAGGCGTGGTGCGCGCCGGCAGCGACCGCGGGCCCGGCACGGTGCTCGGCCTCATCGAGGTACTGCTGTGCCTGGTGCTGTTCACCGCCTGCGGGCTGCATGTGCGCTGGCGATTGGGCCATGCCGCCCCCGTCGAACCCGCGAAGGAGGCCGCATGAAGCCGCTGCTGCTCGAATCGCTGCGCGCGATCGTCGGCCCGGCCAACGTGCTGACCGACGGCGACCTGGCCGGCTACGAACAGGACTGGCGCAGGCGCTACCGCGGCCGTGCGCTGGCCGTCGTGCGGCCGAGCTCGACCGACGAGGTGGCCCAGGTGGTCGCCGTCTGCGCGCGGCATGGCACGGCCATCGTGCCGCAGGGCGGCAACACCGGGCTGGTTGGCGGCGGCGTGCCGGACGACAGCGGCACCCAGGTGCTGCTGACGCTGTCGCGCATGGACCGCGTGCGCAGCATCGATGCGGCCAACCTGACGATGACGGTCGAGGCCGGCTGCGTGCTGCAGTCGGTGCAGGAGGCGGCTGCGGCCGACGGGCTGCTGTTTCCGCTCAGCCTCGCGGCCGAGGGCAGCTGCACGATCGGCGGCAACCTCGCGACCAATGCCGGCGGCACGCAGGTGCTGCGCTACGGCAATGCGCGCGAGCTGTGCCTGGGGCTCGAGGTCGTCACCGCGCAGGGCGAGGTGTGGCACGGCCTGTCGGGCCTGCGCAAGGACAACACCGGCTACGACCTGCGCGACCTCTTCATCGGCAGCGAGGGCACGCTCGGCATCATCACCGCGGCCACGCTGAAGCTCTACCCGCAACCCGCGGCGACGCTGACGGCGCTGGCCGCGCTGCCGGACCTGCCGTCCGCTGTCGCACTGCTGCAACTTGCGCAGGCGCGGCTGGGTGCCGGCCTCACCGGGTTCGAGCTGATGGGCGAGTTCGCGCTCGGGCTGGTGCGCCGCCACTACCCGCAACTGCGCCAGCCCTTGCCGCCGTCGCCGTGGACGGTGCTGCTGGAGCAGTCCGACACCGAGGGCGAGCAGCACGCCCGGGCGCTGTTCGAGGGCCTGCTGGAAACCGCGCTGGAGCGTGGGCTGATCACCGATGCCGCGGTGGCCGAGAGCATCGAGCAGTCGAACGGCCTGTGGCACCTGCGCGAGTCGATCCCGCTGGCGCAGTCGGAGGAAGGCTTGAACATCAAGCACGACATCTCGCTGCCGGTGTCGCGCATCGTCGACTTCGTGGCCGCCACCGATGCGGCGTTGCGCGCCGCGTTGCCGGGGGTGCGGCTGGTCAACTTCGGCCACCTGGGCGACGGCAACCTGCACTACAACGTGCAGGCGCCCGAAGGCGGCGACGCGAAGCAGTTCCTGCTGCAGCACGAAGCGGCGGTCAACACCATCGTCTACGACGCGGTGGGAGCGTGTGGCGGGTCGATCTCGGCGGAGCACGGGATCGGGGCGTTGAAGCGCGACGAGCTTGCCGTGCGCAAGTCGCCGGTGGCGCTGGGGTTGATGCGCAGCATCAAGCAGGCACTGGATCCGAACGGCCTGATGAATCCTGGCAAGGTCGTGTAGGCGTTCCTTCCGCGCGAAAAGGCGCGTAGGGCGAGCCCCACATCCCCCACCCGCGCCTTTGCTCGCGCAGAGCGCCCAACAGCTATTGCAGCGTGCCCTTCGCAGCCGCCGGCAACGGCAGCGACATCACGTCGATGCCCTCCTCGGCCAGTGCCTGCGCATCCTCGCGTGTCGCACGGCCGCGGATCGCGCGCTCTTCGGCTTCTCCGTAGTGGATGCGCCGGGCCTCTTCGGCAAAGCGCTCACCCACATCGTCGGTGTTCGCCATCACGTGCTGCACGGCCTTCAACCACATCGCCTGCATCGTCATCGCCTCCGGCGTGGCCGGCACCGGGTGCTGCGCCGCTGGCGTGGGGGCCTTGGGTTCACGCGCGCCTGACACATTCAGCCTGGGCGCGCTCGGCAGCCGGGTGACAGTCTTGTCGCCGCACAGCGGGCATTCGACCAGCCCGCCTTCGAATTGCGACTGGAAATCGGCTTCCGAGCCGAACCAGCCTTCGAAGCGATGGTCGTGCGCGCAGCACAGGTTGAGCACTTTCATGCGCGCATTATCAGCAGACGCTCAGCGCCGCGCAGCCTGCAGGGCGATGCCCCAGCGGCCGGCGCGCCAATTCCGCAACGACTTCAGGTGGACAAGGCTTTGACGATGGCCTGCGAACACAGCGCCATCAGGCCGCCGGGCAGGATTCCGAAGAACAGCACGGCCGCGCCGTTCAGCGACAGCACCACCCGCACGTCGTTCGGGGCGATCACCGGATGGGTGTCCACCGGGTCCTCGAAATACATCACCTTCACCAGGCGCAGGTAGTAGAACGCGCCCACCAGCGACAGCATCACCGCCAGCACCGCGACGCCGATGTAGAACGGCACATTGGTCGTGACCAGCGCCTGCAGCACCGCGAGCTTGGCATAGAAGCCCACCGTCGGCGGAATGCCGGCCAGCGAGAACATGAAGATCGCCATCACGCCGGCGAACCACGGGTTGCGCTTGCCCAGGCCCTTCAGGTCGTCGATGTTCTCCGACTCGAAACCCTGGCGCGACAGCAGCATGATCACGCCGAAGGTGCCGAGCGTCGTGAAGACGTAGGTGACCATGTAGAACAGCGCCGAGCTGTAGCCGTTCGAGGCCGACAGCGTGTTGCCGGTGATCACCGTGGTCGTGAAGCCGAGCAGCACGAAGCCGATCTGCGCGATCGTCGAGTACGCGAGCATCCGCTTCAGGTTGCTCTGCGCGATGGCGGCGAGGTTGCCGAGGAACATCGACGCGATCGCCAGCACCATCATCATCTGCTGCCAGTCGCCGGCCACGCCCGACAGGCCCTCCACCAGCAGGCGGAAGGTCATCGCGAAGGCCGCGAGCTTCGGCGCGCCGGCGATCAGCAAGGTGACCGCGGTCGGCGCACCGTGGTAGACGTCGGGCAGCCACATGTGGAACGGCACCGCGCCGAGCTTGAACGCGAGGCCGGCGACGATGAACACCACGCCGAACACCAGCACGGTCGGGTTGATCTGGCCGGTGGCGATCGCGTTGAACACCGTCGGGATGTCGAGCGAGCCGGTCGCGCCGTACATCATCGACAGGCCGTACAGCAGGAAGCCGCTGGCCAGCGCGCCGAGCACGAAGTACTTCATCGCGGCTTCGGTCGACTGGGCATGGTCGCGGCGCATCGCGGTCAGCGCGTACAGCGACAGCGACATCAGCTCCAGGCCGAGGTAGATCACGAGGAAGTTGTTCGCCGCCAGCATCACCGAGATGCCGAGCATCGAGAACAGCGACAGCGTGAACAGCTCGCCCTTCAGCATGTCGCGGCTCTCGGCGTACGGCCGGGCATAGACCAGCGTCACCATCACCGCAAGCGACGCGAAGAAGCCCAGCAGGTGGCCGAGCGGGTCGGTGACCATCATGCGCTGCATGCCGTAGACGGTGAAGCCGGCATCGAAGTACGCCAGGTGCATGACGCCGACGACGGCGAGCGTCGCCTGCGTCAGCCAGTAGGTGGGCGTGCGCTTCGGATCGGTGACCCACAGGTCGACCATCGCGACCACGCAGGCCATCACGAGCAGCACCAGTTCCGGGTAGACGGCCAGCCAGTTCATGTCTTTGATCATCATTGCCGCCGCTTCAATTCAGTTTCGAGACGGCCACGTGCTTCAGCAGCTCGGTGACGCTGACGTGCATGGTGTCGGTAAAGGGCTTCGGGTACACGCCCATCCACAGCACGGCCACGGCCAGCAGGGCGAGCATCAGGAATTCGCGGGCGTTGATGTCTTCGAGGGCACGCACGTCCTCGTTGGCCACCGGGCCGAAATAGACGCGCTTGACCATCCACAGCGTGTAGGCCGCGCCGAACACCAGCGTGGTGGCCGCCAGTGCGCCGAGCCAGAAATTGGCCTTCACGGCACCGAGGATCACCATCCACTCGCCGACGAAACCGCCGGTGCCCGGCAGGCCGCAGTTGGCCATCGCGAACAGCACCGCGAACGTGGCGAACTTCGGCATCGTGTTGACGACGCCGCCGTAGCTCGAGATCTCGCGGGAGTGCACGCGGTCGTAGAGCACGCCGATGCACAGGAACATGGCCCCCGACACGAAGCCGTGCGAGATCATCTGCACCAGCGCGCCGGACACGCCCAGCTCGCTGAAGATGAAGAAGCCGAGTGTCGCGAAGCCCATGTGGGCGATCGACGAATAGGCCACCAGCTTCTTCATGTCCTGCTGCACCAGCGCGACCAGCCCGATGTAGACCACGGCGATCAGCGACAGCGCGATGATGAACCAGTCGTACGCATGGCTCGCGTCGGGCGCGATCGGCATCGAGAAGCGCAGGAAGCCGTAGGCGCCGAGCTTCAGCATGATGGCGGCCAGCACCACCGAGCCGCCGGTCGGCGCCTCGACGTGGGCATCGGGCAGCCAGGTGTGCACCGGCCACATCGGCACCTTGACCGCGAAGGCCGCGAAGAACGCGAAGAACAGCAACGTCTGCGTGTTCATGTTCAGCGGCAGCTTGTGCCACGCGAGGATCTCGAAGCTGCCGCCCGACTTGAAGTACAGGAAGATCAGCGCGATCAGCATCAGCAGCGAGCCGGCCAGCGTGTACAGGAAGAACTTGAACGCGGCGTACACCCGGCGCGGGCCGCCCCACACGCCGATGATGATGTACATCGGGATCAGCGTGGCCTCGAAGAACACATAGAACAGCAGGCCGTCGAGCGCGCTGAACACGCCGACCATGATCCCCGACAGGATCAGGAACGCGCCCATGTACTGGTTGACGCGCTCGGTGATCACCTGCCACGCGGCGATCACGACGATGATCGTGATGAAGGCGGTCAGCAGCACGAACCACACCGAGATGCCGTCGACCCCCAGGTGGTAGTGCACGTTCAGGCGCTCGATCCAGTCCAGGTTCTCCTGGAACTGCATCGCGGCGGTGCCGGCATCGAAGCCGGTGATCAGCGGAATCGTGACCGCGAAGCTCGCGATCGCGGCGACCAGCGCGATCCAGCGCACCGCATCGGCATGCTCGTCGCGGCCGACCAGCAGCAGGACGACGCCCGCGACGATCGGCAGCCAGATGGCAAGGCTCAACAAACCCATGTTCTTGTTCTCCGGTGCCGCTTTTACTTGCCGAACAGGCTGCCGGCCGCACTCATCAGCGGGCCCCACAGCTGCCAGGTCATCAGGAGGATCACGCCGAGGATCATCACCAGCGCATACCAGTAGAGGTAGCCGGTCTGCACGACGCGCACCACCGAGGCGAACGCGCCGACCGCACGCGCCGAGCCGTCGATCAGCACGCCGTCGATGATGCCGACGTCGCCGCCCTTCCACAGCCCGCGGCCCAGCAGGCGCGCGCCGGCCGACAGCACGCGCTCGTTGAACCAGTCGAAGAAGTACCGGTTCTCGAGCACGGTGTAGACGAAGCCGAACTTCGACTTGATCCACGCCGGAATGGCCGGCTTGACCATGTAGAACACGTAGGCGGTGACGACGCCGGCCAGCGCCAGCCAGAACGGCAGCGACGTGAGCCCGTGCAGCGCCATCGCGACGGCACCGTGGAACTCGTTCTTCATCTCTTCCATCGCCGGATGCTTTTCCGGGTTGATGAAGATCGAATCCTCGAAGAAGCCGCCGTACAGCATGCCCTGGATCGTCATGAAGCCGATCACGACCGACGGGATCGCCAGCAGCAGCAGCGGCGCGGTGACGACCCACGGCGATTCGTGCGGCACGTGCGGCTCGTGGTGGCCGTGCTCGTCGTGCCCATGCTCGTCATCGTGATGGTCGTGCTCGCCGGGGAACGGCTTGTGGCGGAAGTTCTCCTTGCCGTGGAAGACCAGGAAGTACATCCGGAACGAATAGAAGGCCGTCACGAACACGCCGACGATCACCGCGAAGTACGCGAAGCCGGCGCCCGGCAGGTGGCTCGCATGCACCGCCTCGATGATGCTGTCCTTCGAGTAGAAGCCCGAGAACAGCGGCGTGCCGATCAGCGCGAGCGACCCCAGCAGCGACGTGATCCACGTGATCGGCATGTACTTGCGCAGGCCGCCCATGTTGCGGATGTCCTGGTCGTGGTGCATGCCGATGATCACCGAGCCGGCCCCGAGGAACAGCAGCGCCTTGAAGAACGCGTGCGTCATCAGGTGGAACACCGCGACCGAGTAGGCCGAGGCACCCAGCGCCACCGTCATGTAGCCGAGCTGCGACAGCGTCGAGTACGCGACGACGCGCTTGATGTCGTTCTGGATGATGCCGAGGAAGCCCATGAACAGCGCGGTGATCGCACCGATCACCAGCACGAAGCTCAGCGCCACGTCGGACAGCTCGAACAGCGGCGACATGCGCGCCACCATGAAGATGCCGGCCGTCACCATCGTCGCCGCGTGGATCAGCGCGGAGATCGGCGTCGGGCCTTCCATCGAGTCGGGCAGCCACACGTGCAGCGGCACCTGCGCGCTCTTGCCCATCGCACCGATGAACAGGCAGATGCAGGCCACCGTCAGCAGCATCCACTCGGTGCCGGGGAACACGGCCTTGGCCAGTTCGGGCGCCTTCGCGAAGATCTCGCTGTAGTTCAGCGTGTTGCCGAAGGCCAGCAGCAGGCCGATGCCGAGGATGAAGCCGAAGTCGCCGACCCGGTTCACCAGGAAGGCCTTCATGTTGGCGAACACCGCCGTCGGCCGCGTGAACCAGAAGCCGATCAGCAGGTACGACACCAGGCCCACCGCCTCCCAGCCGAAGAACAGCTGCAGCATGTTGTTGCTCATCACGAGCATCAGCATCGAGAAGGTGAACAGCGAGATGTACGAGAAGAAGCGCTGGTAGCCCGGGTCTTCTTCCATGTAGCCGATGGTGTAGATGTGCACCATCAGCGACACGAAGGTCACGACGCACATCATCATCGCGGTCAGGCCGTCGACCAGGAAGCCGATCTCCATCTTCAGCGAGCCGAGCGTCATCCACTCGTAGATGGTGGCGTTGAAGCGCGCACCGTCGACGGCCACCGCCTTCAGCGTCATCGCCGAGATGATGAAGGCGATCAGCACGCCGAGGATGGTCACGGTGTGCGCGCCGCGGCGGCCCACCTGCTTGCCGAAGAGCCCGGCGACGACAGCGCCGACCAGCGGTGCCAGCGGCACCGCGAGCAGCATGTTCTGGGAGAGTGTTGCGGACATGTGGTGCTCAGCCCTTCAGGGAGTCGAGCTCGTCGACGTTGATCGTCGCGCGATTGCGGAACAGCACGACCAGGATCGCCAGGCCGATCGCCGACTCGGCGGCCGCGACGGTCAGGATGAAGAACACGAACACCTGCCCCGCCATGTCGCCCAGGAAGTGGGAGAACGCGACGAAGTTCAGGTTGACCGCCAGCAGCATCAGCTCGATGGCCATCAGCAGCACGATCAGGTTCTTGCGGTTCAGGAAGATGCCGATCACCGACAGCGCGAACAGGATCGCGCCCAGCGTCAGGTAGTGGCCCAGCGTGACGGGGCCGAGGGCGAAGGCGTTCATGGCTTGGAGTCTCCGGCTGCGGGTGCGGCAGGGGGTGCAGGCGGCGGTTCCACGTCGGCGGCCATCTTGACGATGCGCACGCGGTCGGCCTTCTTCGCGCGAACCTGTTGCGACGCATCCATCGCCTTCGAATCCTTGCGCTGGCGCAGCGTCAGCGCGATCGCCGCGACGATCGCCACCAGCAGCAGCACGGCCGCGATCTGCAGCGGGTACAGGTAGTGCGAGTAGATCTGGATGCCCAGCAGCTTGGTGTTGCCCAGCTGCATGGCGACCGGGTCGGTCGCCGGCGCGGTGCGCACGTCGAAGCCGGGGATCAGCACCGCGGCCATTTCCAGCACGATGATCACGCCGACCAGCGCCGCGACCGGGAAGTGCGTCCAGAAGCCCTGGCGCAGCGAGTCGACGTTGATGTCGAGCATCATCACGACGAACAGGAACAGCACCATCACGGCGCCGACGTAGACGAGCACCAGCGAGATCGCGAGGAACTCGGCGTGCAGCAGCATCCAGACGCAGGACGCCGAGAAGAACGCGAGCACCAGGAACAGCGCGGCATGCACCGGGCTGCGCGCGGTGATGACGCGGAACGAAGCTCCCAGCAGCACGGCCGAGAAGATGTAGAAAAGCGCGGTCGGGATGTCCATATTTGCTTTGCCGGTTTCTATCGCTTCACCCAAAAGCACATCAGAGCTTCCTGCCCAGCGACCGCCGCGGAACCGGCTTTGCCGGGCCGCTGGCGGTGCCCCCTGGGGGGAGGCGCCGAAGGCGCTTCGGGGGGGTCAACGATATTTGGCGTCTGCCTCCTTGTTGGCGGCGATCTCGGCCTCGTAGCGGTCACCGACGGCCAGCAGCATGTCCTTCGTGAAGTACAGGTCGCCGCGCTTTTCGCCGTGGTATTCGAAGATGTGCGTCTCGACGATCGAGTCGACCGGGCAGCTCTCTTCGCAGAAGCCGCAGAAGATGCACTTGGTCAGGTCGATGTCGTAGCGCGTCGTGCGGCGCGAGCCGTCGTCGCGCACCTCGGATTCGATCGTGATCGCCATCGCCGGGCACACCGCTTCGCACAGCTTGCAGGCGATGCAGCGCTCTTCGCCGTTGTCGTAGCGGCGCAGCGCGTGCAGGCCGCGGAAGCGCGGCGAGGCCGGCGTCTTCTCCTCGGGGAACTGCACCGTGATGTGCGGCGACAGGAAGTGCCGGCCGGTCAGGGCCAGGCCCTTGAACAGCTCGGTGAGCATGAAGCTCGAGAACAGGTCCTTGATGGAAGCCACTGCAGACATGGTCTTCTCTCCTTACTTCCAGAGGCTGAGGGGGGACTGCAGCCACAGCCCGACGACCACCAGCCACACCAGCGTGATGGGGATGAAGATCTTCCAGCCCAGGCGCATGATCTGGTC